>JAFNGM010000078.1 GCA_017885225.1 Syntrophaceae bacterium
CATTAAGTCTCTCCTTTTCCTGTTGTCCAAAACATCTTCTTGCAGCGTAGTTTCTGTTGTAACCACAGTAGGCCCATTATTATTAATTGTAATCTTGCATACTTCTCAAAATCCGTCAATTACCGCTTACAGGAAGACACAAATACCCTCTCAATTCGGCAGAGGCCGGTCTCGTCCTCACATGGTTCTCCTGGTGATGAATGATTAAAACTTCAGGATAGTCTTCATCGCTTTCCCCGGGAGGCAGTGCTGTAATGGCCATAGTAGTCGTCCTTGATTCAAAGAAATGCAATTGGTAAAGCTCGGCAGCGAAAGAGATCTCTGCGGCGTATCGGCACTACGCTTCCGCTTCCAAAGAATCACCCTTTACCTTGTCCATATCCGCCTCGTATGAACGCGCGCCGATCAGGAAAATGACCGTTGCTACAAAACCGGCGATTGCCACCACATAAAAGGCCTGCTGTAGTCCGTACGCGCCGCCGCCGAGCATGTCGGATATCTTTCCGACCAAGATGGGTCCCCAACCACCACCAAAAACATACATGCAGAGGACGGCCATACCGAAGGATGTGCCCTTAAAGGCCGTTGAAACAACATCCTGTGTCACCGCGTTGAGAGCAGGGGTTCCGACCATAACCATCACGCCCCAGAAGCACATAACTATGTACCCTGTCCCCTGCAGGTTCATCGTCGTCGCAACGATCAGCACCACCGCCGCAAGACTGTCGGCGATGGCGGGAAGCAGCATTCGCGCTCGGCGATTCTTTTTTTGCCAAGTGTCAGAAAGCCAACCGCCGATCACCGCGCCAAAAATCGCCATCAGGAAGATAATGGCGGAGAGCTTACCGGCAACATTGACGGGAACGCCCTGAGCACGCATCAGATACGCGCTCATCCATGTAAGCACGGAGAAATTCATTATGTTGCGTATGCCAAAGCCGATATACAGGTACTTCAGTGTCGAAATCTTAAAAAGCATGGAGGTTGTTTTCAAAAATCCCGCTTGCTTGCCCGTGACGTCAACATGGGTGACGGTTTTGTAGTCCTTCATGAACCATGCGAGAATGCCTAAGATGATACCCGGAATGGCGAACACAAAAAAGGCACTACGCCAACCAAACTGCGCAGAAAGTGACCCGCCGAGAAGGAAGCCGATGGCGATACCAACTGGAATCACCAGGTTGAAGACCCCCATCACCTTACCTCTTGATGCCGGCGAGTATGCAGCGGAAAGCAAAGCCGTTCCGCCCGAAGAAAAACCCGCTTCGCCTATGCCGACCAGCATTCTCGGAACAAGGACGCCGACAAAACCTCGTGCCAAGCCCGTTACATAGGTAAACGCGCTCCAAAAGATCGCCATCACTGCAATTGCCTTCCTTCGGCTCCAGCGATCGATAAGAAAAGCCACCGGCAAGGAAAAGAACGCGATGCTTAAAAGGAATACCGTCTGCAGGAGACCAACCTGTGTGTCCGTCAATCCCAAATCTAAACGCATCGGCTCAAGAACTGCGGCTAACACCTGCCGATCCATGTAATTGACCATATAGAGTAGCGAACAAATGATAAGTGTGTAGTGTGCCCTCCACCCCCCGATTTTGTAAGTCGAACCTTCATCAGACATCTCCCGCACCTCCTTTTTGTTGTAAACGTTTGCGTAGTTCGTTAAACCAGGTTCCTGTAATTTTAAGAGGCAGTAAATCACGTACGTGATATGGATTATCTATGGCGCTCTGAATAATATTTCAATTTTAACTTTTATTCCATCATCTAAAGTGCTGACATTATATTTACCAGAATATTCAGGAGGAAGCCACGAAATAGAGTTATCATAGTAGTATCGTGGAGTTGTGGATTCGAATTTCTTGCAAAGTGATAAGAAGTTCCTTTTTGGCGTTCGGGGTATAAGCCAGGGGAATCTTGTGCGTTAAAGTAAATTTGGCGGTAATAACGATCTGATTCCCTTTTCTTTATATTGAAACAGCGCAATTAAATTTCTTGATGCATAATAGTGCTAATAATGCTAAAAAGAGTTCATTCACGTACAAAATGCGTACAGATATCGCAAAAACGTCGTGAATCCGTGCGCGCAGGCAGCACACCTGTAAAAACTTATTTGAAAAGAGGCAGGTTACCAGATACAATACATATCCACTATTTCATATATGCAAAGTAATCGTTACCCCATTCTCCTATGAGTGATAACATTAAATATAAACCGGACAAATCCCCGTTTGAGTTAATTGTTCCTAAAATACCGTTTTTGACATGCCTTTCCGAAACGGAGATATCCACTTTAAAAAACTTGGTCGTGGAAAAACACTTCAAGAAAAATCAGGTTATTCTGTACGAAGAGGATACGCCGAACTACCTCTATTTTGTGTATTCAGGTAAGGTTAAAGCCATACAGCTCAGCGCCGATGGGCATGAGAGGATTCTCGCCATTCGTAAGAAAGGTGATTTCTTCGGTGAAATGGCCATACTCGATGGCATGACCGCGCCGGCTACAGTGGTAGCCATTGAAGATGCGACGGTCGGTTTTATCTCCAAGAGAGATTTTGAGACCCATCTACTGCAGAACAGTAAGGCCCTTAGGGAGATCATTGCCATGCTTTGCGTGAGATTGAGAGAAGCGTGGTCGATGATCAAGGTATTAAGTTTTGAAGATGCCGAACAGCGAATTAGAGTGGTACTGAAAAATATCGGCGACCAGTTCGGAGTGAAAGATCAGAGGGGGATCATCCTCAACTTGAAACTCACGCACAAGGATATTGCAGAACATGCAAATACCGCGAGGGAAACGGTAACCCGTTCGCTCAGCCGGTTTGTTCAATCGGGAGAGATTGAAATGCTGGAAGGAAAGTATATCCTTCTCAAACCCGCTTTTCTTAAAAAAATTGAAATTTAAAATTGCTGCGCTTTTAATTCGCCCGGTTTCAGCATTGCATAGGCAAACTTCATTGCCGGTGTCGGTACATTGTGTTCGGTGCCCAGGTGTACGACCGCACCTATTATTGCTTCGAGTTCTGAAGGTTTTCCCGATTCCACATCGCGCTGCATCGAGGGCTTGATGCCCGGTTCACTGCTGTCAATGAACGCAAGAGTTTTTTTGACTACATCTTCATCGAGCTTTACGCCTTTGGCCTTTGCCACCGCCGCTACTTCGCTGATGGCGTCGGTCAGTATGGCGCGCGCTTCCGGCACATTGCGGTACTCGCCGAAGGTCACACGCGTCACGCTCCCCATGGCCATGACCGGAGCGATAAACACAAATTTTGTCCATAAAACTTTTAAGATAACATCGCTTACTTCAACCGTTGCGCCGGTTGCCTGCAATGCATCAAATGTTGACTTGAGACGTGGCGTCGTCTCACCGTTGAACTCACCCAGCGCGATGCGGCGGAACTGGCTGTATTGGCCGATTAATCCCGGCGCTTCAATCGCCGCGGAAAGCCATGTCACTCCTCCCAGCATATGTTCCATTCCCACGACTTTGCCGATGCGGTCTGCCGCGTCTATGCCGTTCTGGAGCGGCACGACCACTGTGTTCTGAGCGACCATAGGTGTGATCAATTGCGCCGCTTCGTCGGTCTGATATGTCTTGGTCGCAAAGAGTATCATATCCATGGGTCCCACCTCGGCAGGAGTATCAGTTGCCTTTGCCTGTGGGACAGTGAAATCGCCATGGACGCTTTTTACCCTTAGGCCTTGCTCACGAATGGCCCGAAGATGCGCCCCGCGGGCGATAAACGTCACATCCTGTCCCGACTGCGCGAGCAGGCCGCCATAGTATCCTCCGACTCCGCCTGTTCCCATGATGGCAATTTTCATATGCACCTCATTTCAATATTCCTGTTATCATCTTACGATTCTTGGATTTTCAACAACCTCACAATATTCTTGAAAACAATATTTTCGAAATCCTGTTTTCCCAGGTTTAACCCGATTACTTCCTGAAGTTCATTGCCGGGTGTGCCGAAGGGGAAGTCGCTTCCGAAAAGGAGCCTCTCGCTTCCGTACTTGTTCAAGAAGTCGGCCATTTCCCATCCTCCAGCCAGTGCCGTGTCGGCGTAAATGGTCTCATCGTCCCAGATCCCGGATTTGAATAATTTGGGAAAGCCTCCGTTTAATCCTCCCATATGGGGAATAATGATGGAGGTTCTTCCGTCGACCCTTCTAATGAAATACCATGTGTTTTCAAAAGATTCTTCGAGGATGATGGGAAGTTGCAGGCGGTACGCCTCCTGCAGGAATGCCTCACAGAAGGGATCATCGTAATGATAGACCGGTTCATATTCGTGGCGATGCCACTTGATTGCCTTGTAACCTTTTTTCAGCTCATCTTTCCGAAAATCGTTCCATACAAAGTAATAGGAAAATATAGTATCATGAGTCTCCTGTATATCGAGGAGATATTGATTTGCCTGTTGTCTGCATCTCACCCAGCCGGCGTTATCCTCGAACTCATAATGGTAACGGTCATAGATATCCTCGACAGGTGCAAAGAGACATGCGCCCTGGATGCCTGCCGCATCCAGATATTTTCTAATTACTGTAAACGGCAAATTCACATTCTGGATACCGCAATGCATGTGGGAATCGATAATTTTCGTATTCATTGCTCCTTATGAACCTCACGATGGTTTACTGTATTGCAATGGAGACGGCGGAAATGCGCTTCTCCTTAAAATAATCATGCTTTATACATTATCAAAAGCAAAGTGCAAAGCGCAAGAAAAATGATCCTTTATCGAAGAAGCGCGGGGGATTTTAACACAATGCGGAATACAAACCACGAGTCGCGTAAGATAATAGGGTGAAAGAAAACCCCGTTCTCATGTTGATTGTGAGTTACGGGGTTTCACAAAAACTCAATACACGCGAATAAGAGATCAAACCATTACTTCTTTTTTGCTTTAGCCGCAGGCTTTTTCCCTGCCTTCTTCACGGCAGGTTTCGCTTTCACAACTTTTTTCGCTGCGGCAGATCTCGCAGAGGCCTTGGCTGCTGATTTCTTCTTTTTTGCTTTATCGGCTGCCGCCTTGCCCTTCGCCATTGGCTTGGTCTTGCAACAAATGATCTCGCCCACGGCACAGCCGCACGACTCATCGACAACAACAACGAGACCGCATACTTCACACGTCAATGCATCTCCTTTTTTTAACTTTGCCATGCTTTCTTCCCTCCTGAAAATATTTTTTCTTCTCCCCCTGTGAGGCCTTCACGCTAATCACTTACAAACTCTCCTACATGACGTACAATTATTTTTCAAGGGATTATGCACTATTTTTTGTTTTTAAGTGAAAAAATATTTTGTGTGTGAATATTTTTTAGTGCATGAACCGAGCGTATGTGGTTTTTCGTTATGAGGCATGAATGAAATCTCTGATGATTGTCGTGATCTTTGCCGGTTGCTCCATGGGAATAAGGTGTCCGGCATCGGCGACGATTATGTGAGATGCTCTTGGTATCGAAGTAACGGCGCGTTCGAGATCGATATAGTTTTTGCTGTCAGTCTTTTCTCCTTCTATGACAAGAACAGGGCAGGAGACCTTTGGGAGAAGTGGCCATATGTTGTAGTGCACACCGCCAAGAAACAGGGCGGCTTCTGTGTGAGGGGAGCAGACCAATTCAAGTCCGCCTCCTTTCCTCTCTCGCATTCCATGCGTAATGTAGAGTTCCCGCATTTCCTCGGTCCAGTGTGCAAAGAGTGTTTTTGATCTGAGATAGCCCATGGCTTCAGATGGACTCTTCCATTGATTTTTCCGCTTCAATGCTTTGGATGCCAAGGGATGCTCTCCAACACTGATGCGAACACGGTAAAAATCCTCGTACAGGAAGATTGGTTCTATGAGAACCATGCCTTTTGCCTTTACGCCGTGGAGGACATGTGCCATTGTGGAAACGGTTGCTCCCATGGAATGTCCCACCAGGATTGGATTTTCAATATTCTTCCTGTTGCAGAATGCAGCAATATCTTGTGCAACCGTTTCCCAATAGAGACCACCTTTTTCAGGATCTGCGTTCCGGTAATCGCAAATGTAGGGGGCTATGATCTGGTATGACGGAGATAATTCTCTGGCAATAGGATGCCATAACCAGGGCGTGAATCCCGTTGCGTGAAGCAGGATCAATGTTGGTTCATGGCCGTCGTACAAGAGATACGGCAGCTCAACATCGCCGATGCCTTGCATCATGAATAAAGGCTTTGCTCCGCCATCAATGCTGGTTGTCATCGCAAGGTGTCTTTCCTTTCTCTCTGATCTTTATGGAACAGTTCTTTTTAGTTTGATGAACATAAATGCCGAGAGAATATAGAGCACCACAGCTATCACAATTATGGATTTAAAGCCATATCCCATGGCAATTAGCACTGCTGCCGAACTTCCTGTGACAGAGAAGAAACCGTTTATGCTCCACGCCCAGGGGATGAGTGCTTCCCTCTCTGCGGCGAGCGTGCTGAGCCCTGAGGGGAACGGGATGCCCATGGGAATGGCAAGGGGCGCAATGAGTGCGCTGCACGAAAGCATTCTGAGCCACATTGGAAAGCCGGAGATGGCCTGCTGGAGCCACTGGTCGATAGAGAGGAACATGAGGCCGGCAACGCCAATAAGCAGTACGGTCCAGAAGATGTGTTTTGATTTCAGGGGGCTTACTTTTCCCGCAATCACGCTTCCTATCCCTGAATACACGAGGAACGAACCGATGACAATACTTGCGGAGAATACGGGGTCGTAAAGGTAGCGTATAAATTGCTGCAGGATGGATATTTCCAAAAACATGTAGGCTATTCCCAATGAGCCGAAATATATGAGAACAGGCATGAGGCCCTTGCGAGAGGGAAGCGTTCGCAGAAGAGGAATCAGAATAAAGATCATACCCAGTATAAAAA
This sequence comes from Syntrophaceae bacterium, assembly GCA_017885225.1. Classification (GTDB taxonomy): domain Bacteria; phylum Desulfobacterota; class Syntrophia; order Syntrophales; family UBA2185; genus UBA2185. Next base: position 6,890 of record JAFNGM010000078.1, read on the forward strand.
GGATGCATGCCGTGATCAACACCAGGATATAGCCCCAGTCCAGGAATGGAATAAAGGCGCGATTGGATGAGCTGAGATATTCTTTTACCATATCCATTTTAAAAAAATGAGAATAGAAAGGCCTGTCATCTGTTGCCGGCCTTACGTAAAAAGGATATGCGTGGTAAAATTTTTCTTTTTCCTCTGATAAAAGACTGATTGTGGCATGATAAAAAAAGTCATGTTCCAGCATGTTAAATATATTGGTTTCTTTTTCATCAATGCCCGGGCAATAGGATATATCGAAGAAACGGTTTTTGCAGAATTCCCTGATAGTTTTTACGTCATTACGATTGAACACGCCGTTTTTTATCAGGAGCGTGGCGGTCTGCCAGCTCCTGATCATGACGATCGATTGATCGGGGGCCTGTTCCCCATGTCTCTTCACGGCCTCAATGGCCATGGCAAGAAGCTTGATAGTATCCCGCGGAGGGTTTTTAATCCAGGAGGAGATGCTGAGCATTCCCCCCGGTGTGAGACGGTCCAGGCATAACGTAAGCGCTTCCGTTGTAAAAAGATAATTTTCACTCAGGGCATAAACCCCTGCGGAAGCTGTACCCATAGACTCGAGCAGGCTGATGTGGATGAGATCGAAACGTTCATGTGTTCTCTGCAGGAAACCTCT
>JAFNGM010000079.1:0-3485 GCA_017885225.1 Syntrophaceae bacterium
ACAAGGGGCTCCCCGCCGGTGTACACAAGCGTCCGAAAACCGTCAACTTCGGCAATCTGGTCAATCAGTTTTTTCCCTTCGTCTGTTGAGAGCTCATGGGGGTCCGGCTTGCCGCTTGCCGCGTGACAGTGAATACAGTTGAGATTGCAGGCGGCGGTTACCTCCCACACGGGATGACCAGGGTAGCCAATACAACCCATGCCAAGGGCACCGTTGGATACAGGTATGGCGTGAACACTGTGCCGGAAAATCCATTGCGGAAATTTGCGCCAGTTATTAAGATAACCCATCAAGAGAGCGCTTCCCAGTTGTCTGCAAAGCAGAGATGGGGGCGAGAAAAACGGCTTTATGCTCTTTCTATGATTGTTACCCTGCATTGTCATCAGTTCCTACATATACGCGAGTATGTATGTTGTCGTTGTACCAAGATTTACCGCGATATTCAGTCCGCAAAGGATTTCAAGGGTTTTTTGATTTCTGTGCTTACGGAGGAGGATCATCGTGATGATACTGGCAGAGAGGATGAGAATTGGCAGATAAAAATATGCAGCCTTGCCTGGGACTCCTGCCGCGACGGAAAGAAACATGGCCATCAAGGCAAGCACGGATGTCGCAATATAGAGCGCTTCACCCTTTTGCTTTCCCACGCGGACAAGCAAATTTCTTTTGCCGACTGTCGAATCGGCGATGAAATCCGGAAATTCATTGAGAAGTATCACATTGAATATTGTCAGTCCGATAGGCACGCCTATCCAGTGAATAATGGGACTGATATATCCCGTCTGTATGTAAAAGCCCGATGCGACAGGAAGCCAGCCGTAACAAAAGCCGATGCATAATTCTCCCACTCCTCTTTCTACCAGCCTTATCGGTCTCGTAGAATAAAAGAAACCGGGGAAAGCGCCGAGACAGCCGAGAAGCAGGGTGTAGGGGCCTGTTTCAAGAACAAACTGGAGGATTATTCCAATTGTGGCAGCAAGGGCAAAGGTAATAAGACTTGTCCACAGGGGTACCTTCCTGGAGACAATTCCCGCCGGGATCACTCCCGATCCTCCGGAAAACAGGCTGTGAAATAGTTTTTTGGATATCCTGTCTTCCTCGTGGTCGAAGTATTCTCCTGCATGATAGGTTGAAAGCAGGATCAGAATAACAGCACAAACGCCGAGGATAAAAATAGTATTACTGAATACCCCATCAACCTTCCAGGCAAGGAATGTTCCGAGGATAAATGGAAGAACTCCGACGGTATGAAAAGGTGGTCTTGAAAGGCCGATCCATCCTTTAATCTTTTCTTTGAACTCGGCATTGAGTGTATTTTCTGTATCCTGCTGCGGACTAAACGAGCGAAGGGGAAACATTATTATTCCTTAGACATCGAAAATGCCCCGCGGCTTACTGCGGAGCGAGTCGATTTTTGCCCATATTATATCGAGGAAAAACAACCGTTGCTTTTTTTGCGCGAAATCCTGTAACACAAAGCATGCCCACTGTCAAACTGTCTTAGAATAGAGATTGATGTGCTGTGAGCACTGAGCAGAGGAGTCACAACGGGATGGAATATCCTTATCAGCTTTAAAGGTTATTCATTTAAGAGCGCGTATCTCGCGGATTTCCACTCTGCCGTTCAAGGCTTCTTCGATCCTGTTTTTGAGGTCGGCTGTAAACCGGAGGCATATGCCGCAATCCGAACTGATATGCCTTGGAACGGGGATAAGTTTGTGGGCTATCCCGCTTTCCTTGAGAATCCTCTCCGATTTTAAGGCATGGTGGACGGAGTCGAAGAGGAGGACATGATACTCATCCATAATATCCGTCATGGAACGACGAGCCTCCCTGCAGATGCCATGGTGGATGCGATATCGTACATGTTGGAGATAACCCCGACGCTGAGATCTTTGGTGATACCAAAATAATTTAAACATGTCCCGCAGACGAGGATGTACACGCCGGAGTCCTCAATCTTTTTGAGATCATCAAGAACCTCCGAATCTTTAACCGTCAGCTTCACCCCGGTGTTGTAGAAAATGACAGTGTGTGGAAGCGGTTCTATGGACAGCATGGTATGGAGAAAACTCCTGATAAGGACGTATCCCAATTCGTCATTCCCCATCCCCATGCGATCGGACGATATGGCAATAACCAGGGGCCCGGCGGTGTAGTGCACATCGAGCGCCACATCAGCGCTCCCGCCCGCTTCCCGGGAAAGATTGATTTGAAATGTCCCGTCTTCCTTCTTCTCCGTGTGCAGGGCGCAACCCAAATTATTTCCTAATCTTTTAATGTTTTCAAAGGCAGGTTGATTATCGACAATCACTGTTACTTTATTTTCCTCTTCCAGCGCTTTTTTGGTCAGAAGGACGGGCTGGGGACAAGCTAACCATTTCGCGTCAATGATTTTTGCCATACAATTACCTCCTACAAAAAAATAATGTAGGCTCCTTAATCTTCCCTTCCCTGTTCAACTATATATTCTGCTTTGAATAACGATTATTCTTTTCTCCGCCTGCTTAATTGACGCACAGCATCCAGGGCATAATTGATCTCTTCCTCTGTGTTAAAGTATCCAAAGCTGAACCGTACTGTGCCCCCGGGGAATGTGCCGATTGTCCTGTGGGCAGAGGGAGCGCAGTGGAGCCCCGGCCTGGACAGGATGCCGTATTGCTCATCAAAGGCAAAAGACACTTCAGACGGTGTCAAACCATCTACGTTGAAGGACACCACGGAGATTTGGCGAGACGCTTCGCCCGGGCCGTAGATACGGACACTGCTGATGGATTTCAAGCCATCCAGAAAGTACTGGGTTAGTAGGATTTCTTTAGTGCGGATGTGATCGATACCTTTCCTGAGGATGTATTCTGCACCGGCGCCAAGTCCGGCAAGTCCAGCCGTATTCAGCGTGCCGGATTCGTATCTATCGGGCATAAAGTCTGGTTGTGATTCGTGCTCCGAGCGACTCCCCGTTCCTCCCACTATGAGAGGTTTGATCTTCTCCTCGATTCCTTTCCGGATATAAAGACCCCCCGTTCCCTGAGGACCGAAGAGAGACTTGTGTCCCGAAAATGCCAGAAGATCCAGATTCATTTCGGAAACGTCAATGGGGAGTACACCCGCTGTCTGGGCCGAATCCACGCAGAGGATAAGGCCATGTTCCCTCGTAATATTTCCGACTTCCCGAACAGGCATGATTGTGCCCGTTACATTGGAGGCATGAGTAAGGATGACTGCTTTTGTGTTTTTCTTTATTGCGGTCATCAGGTCACCCGGGTCAAGCTCTCCCCGTGGGGAACATCTGATGACAGACACCTCCACACCCTTAGATTCCAGCTCCCGCAGGGGCCTCATTGCGGAGTTGTGTTCCATGCTTGATGTGATTACATGGTCACCCGGCAAAAGAAGTCCAAAGATAGCTAAATTCAGAGCCTCCGTGGCGTTCTTCGTAAACACAAGCTGAAACGGATCATCGATATGGAGTAACCGGCAAAGGG
>JAFNGM010000079.1:3617-11050 GCA_017885225.1 Syntrophaceae bacterium
TTTGTTCACAAGACGAAGGATATTTTCCTTTGACACTTCATTATCGACAATAACTTCCAGAACATCATGCCCTTCCTGTATGACCTTTTGTGTAAGCACCACAGGCTGGGGACAGGAAAGACCTCTTGCATCAATTTTTTTCATGGACATAAAACCTCCTTGCAGATCATGTGCTCATTTTTTCACGCATGGTGAAACCAACAATAAGGCAGAAGATAAGACCGAAAACCACGGCGGGGGGACCGAAGGCAGCCGCTCCCTTCGGTGAACTTGCTAGAGCAAAATTGTGCGCCACACCGGCACCCACAATCATTCCCATGGCAAAGATACCTGCATCCATGTCTCCTTCACCAGCAAGAAAGAGCTGACGTCCGGGGCATCCGCCTGCGAGAACAAACGCCAGTCCCGACAGGGTCATCCCGAAAAAATTCCAGACATGATTGGTGTGGGCGATAGGCTGATTCTCAAAGCCCGGATGAAATTGCCCCAGAATCAAATTTACTGCGAAGGCGGTGACGAGCAATGCCCCTACACCGCTGATGAGATGAAAGTCTCTGATTAACACAACATCCCGGATCGCGCCCATGGTGCAGAACCTGCTTCGCTGGGCAAGGGCGCCTACGATCAACCCTGCGGATATGCTGATGAATATGGGGGCATGCATCGAACCGGGTCCCTTCAGGCTGAAAAAGATGGGACCGCCTTCAAAAAATTGTACCCGGAACACAAGCAGCAGAAAAAGCCCTGCCATAAACGCAGGGAATACCCAGCCGTTGGCAGGCTTCTGTGGGTAAGATCGCCCCAGGCTGTAGCCGTTCTTCAGGAAAAAAACGCCCATAATGATTCCTGTGATGAGTCCTGCCAGCCCCAGAATTGCGTTACCGTCACCGCCGGCGAGACGGAGCAACGCACGCCAGGGACAGCCCAGAAAAACAAGGGCGCCGATCATGGCAAAAATACCGAGAAAAAAGCGAATAAGGGGGGAAGAACCGCCGCGGGGTTTTTGTTCTTTCGCGATTAACGAAATGAAGAAAGAACCGAGGACAAAGCCGATGATCTCCGGACGGATATACTGGACCACATCGGCCCGGTGCAGCCCAATGGCGCCGGCGATATCTCTTTCCATACATGCCACGCATATACCCATATTGGGAGGATTGCCCATATACTGTAGGAGTGGAGCAAGGATTCCAATGACAGCGCCAACAACAATAATACCTGTTCGTGATGCGAAGAAATTCAACATGGTGAACGACCTCCGTACCATAAGATGCCGATCGCATAACAGATGTTCCGGGTAAAATCCAATTCATTTTAGGAATATAAGCGGCGCATCAATTGCTAATTCGAATAGGACGTATTCTTTGTATGAATATAAATGCGATAAAGGAAATGTGTCAAGCAGTAAAGGGACGATATTATCAAAAGGGCTGGAATTTTTTTACAAAATTAAGAAACTTTTTGTGATACTTCATGAAAGGAAATTGTTTTTTATAAATAATGGAGAAATGCCTCTCTATATTGCAGCCACTTACGTGGACCGCCTTCAATAAGCCCTGCGACAGCTCACGATTAACAGCAAAAAGAGAAAGTATGGAAACACCCAAACCAGAGAGAATGGCTTCCTTGACGGCTTCGGAACTGCCCATTTCACAGATCACATTGAAGTGTGACAAGCTTGTGTCACAATGAGCTTGAAGACACTGTTCAACAATTTCGCGCGTCGCCGATCCTCTTTCCCGGACTACAAAAGGAATGCCGGTAAGTTCTTCAACACTCACAGACGCGCGTTCTGCCAGAGGATGAGTGACGGGTACTACCAGAGCCAAATGATCCTTCCAGAGGCGCTCTGCAATCAGCTTCTTGTGCAGGGGTTCTTTCCCCACAAATCCCATTTCCGCCTGGTCTGCAAGAACAATCTGCAGAGTCTCTTCGCTATCATGCATCTGCATGTGGATCTGTATCTCCGGGTGCGTCTGTATGAGGCGGCTCAACAAGCGAGGAAGGATATATGTGGCTGGAATGGTGCTGGCTGAAATATAGACATGCCCCGCTTCCTGTTCTTTGATCCGTTCGATCCTGTCTTTCGCGTCTTCCCGCAAGCGTAGAATCCGCTTTGCGTAATCATAGAGAATCTGTCCTTCCGGCGTAAGTGATATCCCCGCGCTTCCCCGATTGACCAGCCGCGTTCCCGCCGCCGTTTCGAGGTTCTGTATTTGCTTGGTCAACGAAGGCTGTGAAAGGAAAAACCTGCCCGCGGCTTTCGTAAAACTGCCTGTCTCCACCAGGGCAATAAGAATTTCCATTTGCTGAAGGGTGATATCTTTAAAAGTATCCCTGTTCATATGTGCTCATTATCATAATCGCTCATTACAATCAAATCTTGAGTATCGGATATGTTCAGACGTGTATTTCTTGTAACATCACAAACTATTGACGTAGTTAGACAATTACTGTAGGATGCACGCATGGAAGAAAAAACAAAAATTCGCCTGACGGAAACCGTTCGCGGGGCTGGTTGAGCCTGCAAGATCGGTCCGGGCGACCTGAGTGATGCGTTGCGAGATTTGCCGCTGATTTCCCATCCTAATTTGATTGTCGGAATGGAACATGCGGAGGATGCGGGAGTCTATAAACTCCGTGATGATCTGGCCATTGTCCAGACGGTGGATTTTTTTACCCCCATCGTTGATGATCCCTATACCTTCGGACAGATTGCTGTGACCAATGCCCTGAGTGATGTCTATGCCATGGGCGGGCGGCCCCTCACTGCCATGAATATCGTTTGTTTTCCCATTAGCAAAATGGATATTTCTATACTCCGGTTGATTCTTCAGGGCGGGTTGGAGAAAATGCGGGAGGCCGGTGTACTCCTTGTGGGAGGGCATAGCGTCGAAGACGATGAATTGAAATACGGACTTGCGGTGACCGGTGTGATCCATCCCGATAAAGTACTGCTCAACAGGGGTGGAAGGGTAGGGGACAAGGTTATTCTCACGAAGCCTCTTGGCACGGGCATCGTCAGTACGGCACTGAAGGGAGGATTGGCTGACGAGGCGCTTGTTGTGAAATCTACAAAGTACATGACCACCCTGAACAAGGTGGCGGCAGAGCTCATGGCGGAAATGCCTGATATTCACGCCTGTACCGATGTCACAGGATTCGGCTTTTTAGGCCATGCCTGCGAAATGGTGGAAGGTTCCAAAGTGGGTATGCAGATTCATGTCGCTGCCGTTCCTTATTTCCCTGAAATACGTGAGTTTGTAGAGATGGGGGTAATACCGGCGGGCTTGCACAGGAATCGTCAGTATCGTGCGAATTTCATAGATGTTGCGGAGAGTTGTCCAGATTGGATAGTCGATATCCTCTTTGATCCGCAGACTGCGGGAGGGCTTCTTATCATTTTACCAGCAGGTCAGGCGGAACAATTGATCGGGAAGATGCATGCGCGGGGTATAAAGGAAGCGGCTATTGTAGGTGAAGTTGTTGCGGAGCCTCAAGGGAAAGTTCGTGTGGTGTGATTTGTATGAAACGCATTGAATCTCTCCTTGTCAAAGAGGAAACATTACATAATATCATAAAACTGAAGTCCATGATCCGGCAGGGCGATACGCTGGCTATTCTCATGTACGGCAGTCCTGATCCCGATGCGGTGGCATCGGCCATGGCATTGCAAGAGCTCCTGAAAAAGATCACGGGGCTTTCAAAATGTACCTTTGTTGCCACGGATACCGTTGCCCGTCAGCAAAATGCCGAATTTATCCGGGCAATGAAGGTCGATATTCAACTGTTCCATAATGTTGACCTGAAAGCGTACCGTTTCATCGCCATCGTGGATGCCCAACCGACATTTTTCGGTGAAGCGCTCAAAGATTTTCATCCGCAACTTGTTTTCGATCACCATCCGTGTACGAGCGTGTGGCACGCCGAGCTGGCTGATGTGAGAGATAATTACGGCGCGCTCTCAACCATTATGACGGAATACCTCCTCGCGGCGAGAATCAGGGTCCCCAGGAATATTTACACGGCGCTGCTTTACGGTATTAAGGCCGATACGAACAACTTCGAGCGGGACGTCATCGTCGAGGATATCAGCGCCTATTACCTCAATTTTACCCGGGCCAACCGGCAACTCATCCGGCGAATTGAAATGAATCTGATTCCCGAGCGGTTTCTTAAATATTATGATCTCGCATATCACAATAGACGGCGCTACCGGGACAGAATTGTCAGTTTTTTAGGCAAAGTGGAAAGCGTTGATGCCTGCGTGCAGGTGGCGGACTTTTTCTTAAGGGTCGTCGATGTCTATTATGTCATTGTGGCGGGTATGGTAAAAGAAAGGCTTGTTATCGTGTTCAGGGGCGATGGTTACCGTCAGGATTGCGGGGCAATTGCGAAGAAGGCCTTTGGTAATTATGGGAGCGCCGGCGGCCATAAGAGTGCGGCACGAGTCGAAATACCCCTCGAAACGATCAAAGATATCGTGCACAATGATCTTTCCGAAGAGTCCATTGATCACTTTCTCTTGCAGCACCTCCGCGGCAAACGTAATTTAAAAAAGCGTGTTAAGTGACGCGGCAAAACGCTATTGCATTCTTATAGATATACATTCATTGCGTGTAATATTCTTTTACTCTTGAAATGGACTATGAATAAAAGTTACGCTACGCGCAATATACCACCTTGAAAGCTAAAATATTAAATAACACAATGACAGAAAAATTACAAAAAGAGAAGTCTTCCCAGATTCTGGTTGTTGACGATTCGCCGGAAACCTTGAGCATGCTGAAAGAAGTCCTCACGGGTGATGGCTATGAGGTGCGAACAGTATCCAGCGGAAAAGAGGCGCTGAGTGCAGTGGCGGGTGAAATGCCGGACCTGATCCTGCTTGATATAAAAATGCCGGACATGGACGGTTATGAGGTTTGCCGTAAGCTGAAATCTGAAGAATATAACAGAAGTGTTCCCGTCATATTCATCAGCGCCCTTTATGATGCCACCGATAAAGTCAAGGGCTTCGACGCAGGCGGTGTTGACTTCATCACGAAACCGTTTCAGTTCGAGGAGGTGTTAGCCCGAATTGAAATGCACCTTGCTTTGCACCGTTTGCAAAAGCAGCTTGAGAGGCAAAACATTCAACTCCAGCGAGAAATCGAGGAGCGCGAGCAGGTTGAAGAGGAGCTGAAGAAGCACAAATCTCATTTGGAGGAAATCGTTGCCAATCGCACCGCAAAACTCAGAATTATCAATAAAGATCTGCACAAGGAAATCATCGAACGCAAACAAGCAGAGGAGGCGTTACGAGAATCGGAAGAGAAATATCGCTCGTTAGCGACTACCGCGGATTCTATGTATATTGTGGATAAGGACTGCAAATATCTGTTTATGAATGAAAAACATTTGTCAAGGTTTGCCATGCCGTTGGATGAGATCGTAGGGAGACCTTACAGCGAATTTCATTCCAAGAAGACGACGAAGGACTTTACCGAGAAAGTGAACCGTGTCTTTGCAACGGGAGATTTTGTCCAGGATGAATACAAGAGTAAAAGAGATAATCAATATTTTCTCCGGACATTCAGTCCCGTCAAAGATCGGGAAGGAANNGCGGTAACAGTGGCGTCAAAAAATATCACGGAACGCATAAAAGTGGAGAAAGCGCTTCAAGAAAGTGAAGAACTTTATCGCGTACTGGCTGAGAGGTCATTTGCCGGAGTGTATGTGATCCAGGATGGTAAAATTTGTTTCATCAATTCTAACGGCGCTTCCTATACCGGTTATACTCCGGAGGAATTGATAGGAAAGGAATCGATGAGTTTTGTTTATCCTGAAGACAGGGAAAATCTTAGGAAGAATGTATTAGAAATGCTTCGCGGAGAGCGAACCCTGCCGTATGAATTCAGAATGGTAACCAAGGAAGGTAAAATCATATGGTTCATGGAAACGGTAACTTCTATTCACTGGAGAGGGAAACGCGCTGTTCTGGGAAATTCCATGGATCTCACAGAGCGTAAAAGCATGGAAGAGAAGATACACTCTCTTTCAATTACCGATCCTCTTACGGGATTGCATAACAGAAGGGGTTTCTTAACCCTTGCGGAGCAGCAGTTGAAATTCTCTGACAGACACCAGAGGAATATGCTGCTCTTTTTTGCCGACCTCGATGGGATGAAGCGGATTAACGATACGCTGGGTCATGAAGAAGGTGATGCGGCGCTCATTGACGTAGCAGCAATACTGAAGGAAACCTTCAGGTCCTCAGACATTATTGCGCGTATAGGAGGTGATGAATTTGCGGTTCTCGCTATAGACGTCACCGGAATGTCCCCAGAGACCATCATGAGTCGATTGCAGCATCAGATCAATGATCATAACAAGAAAGAAAAGCGACATTACATAATCTCGATTAGTATGGGTATCGCGCACTATGATCCCGAAAATCAGTGTTCTCTTGATGATCTTATGTCTCGCGCGGATAAATTAATGTATAAGCAGAAAAGAAGTAAAAAGCGCAGTAGGTCCGTTCGTGTCAAACCTGTGTGAATATCCTTGTCTTGCGGTAATCGAAAAGCTCCATAAGCCCTTCCTTGAACTGAAAAACAAACTTATCAATATACTCTTCGATCGCTTTCCGCCTGTCAAGATGATGCATGCGAATCCCCTTTATGCTGCAGCTAATGCATCATCACATAAAAAGTGGTCATAAGTTGAGCTACGGAAACAAGCAGGATTGCCGTCAGGATGAACTTTGAAATGGGTTTATTAAATTCATCATGGCCCTTTCTCAGAAAGTATGTGTGGACAGTAAACGCGAAAATACCGCCGAAACACAGAACCAATGAAAAAATGAGGCCCCAAAACGTTTGTCTGGAAACTAAAATCAATCCCCATAGAATGAGCAGCAGGAGTGGAAAATGAAGCAGTAAAAAGCCGGTAAGACCGCCCGGCAGCTTGAATAGTTCCCATTCCTTCCAGTAGGCGGAATCAATTTCGTGGTTTATTAGCAACACGGAATTAACCAGATAGAGCCAGAACAGCAGGTCAGCCATCACAAAGAGTCTCTGAATCCGGCAGCGAGCGCATTCCCCGTTGCGTGCTGCGGGGTAAGCGAGCGAATGGGGAACATCATTATTCCTTAAGGATCGAAGATTCTCCGCAGTTTACTGCGGAGAGCTTCAATTTCGAATGTGAGCTATTTGAGAAGAGCGTCAGTAACTGAGATATTCGTAATGATGAAGATNNAATGGGTTCCATTAACGACTTGCACACGCTTTCTACGCACACAACAATAAGATCAGAATATATGTATGCCTTTCCACTCGCTTGTGATGAATCGCCGTTTTCTCTGTGAGCCTCGATTGTACAGACTACGGGGTCGCCTATTTTCATCTTTTCAGAGATAATGATCTCTTCTTTGGAAAAGATCATGTCCGTTG
>JAFNGM010000080.1:0-11301 GCA_017885225.1 Syntrophaceae bacterium
GGGTTCAAAGAACCCCTTCTTTATTATTGGTGCGCCCGGCAGGGCGCACTTACTTCGTTTTTCCTGGTGAACAGGTTACTTCTTGCCCACACCTCGCGGCATTGTCGGCATGGACATCTTCTGGTACCCCGCGGGCAACTCGAACAGACTGTCCGGCTGGGAACCGATCTTGATATCCTTATATTCCACATTCCAGCTTCCGTCCAATGCTGCTGCCTTTATGGGGAAGTTGATGTCTGTTGCCCACCACTGATAGGAGGTTACAGCCTTTTCTCCTACCTTCGCCGTTACTTCGTACTTTGTACAGGGGTGCCCATCAACAGTGTCGCTGCCGACTACTTTCCGGCTCACTTCCCCCTTGACTTTTTCTTCAGGAACGGGGACATCTTCCTTGACCTCCGCCATTTCCATGTAGGACTTCGTGGAAGGCATGACCATCCACATCTTCTTCAAATCCCGACGGACGATGGTGTATGCTCCCGCAGCCGCGTCGCTCTCCATACGCATTCTATCGGCCTTCATATACAACTTTACTTTACCGGCGTGCCCGCCGACCGAACTCACAACCGTTGTTGACATCTCCTGCGGCATCTTTGCCGTTATGGCTTCTCCTTTGGCCTTTTCCGCCTTGCCTTCCTCCTTACCCTTGCCGCATCCGAGAACAGTGAGCGCAACAAGAGCTGCCAGTACAACGATCAATATTCTTTTCATGGTTCATCCTCCATTTCATAGTGTAGAAAAGTTATCTCGCAAGGGAAACATAAGAAAGTTCCTCTCGTATGTCAATGATAAAGTAGACTCATCCTGTATTTCATTCTCTCCGCTTCAGCTTTCCGGCAACACCCAGGACGGTATTTGCATAGATGTTGCTGTTATTATACGCCAGAATTACCCGGTGCTGCCTTTTCGTGCTCATGTTGCATTTCCAGCCATGCCCGCGCAGGTAATTGGCCACACTGTAAAGAGCGTCCTGTTCCGAAAAGATGTTGACGCGGCCGTCAGCATCCGCGTCGACGCCATAGGCAAAAATCTGTGATGGCATAAACTGGCAGAGCCCAATTGCGCCGTAAAGTGAGCCAGGGATGCTGAGGGGGTCCATGCCGCTTTCCGCTGCGTATATGATCAGGGCTTTGAGTTCTGCGTACGCCCATTCGGCTTTTTGGCGGCAGCGCTTCCTCGCAAAAGCCTCATTTTTCTTGGTTATGAGATCGGGGTCAAGGTGGGGACGGATGGTTCCCAGATCGGAACTCGACGCCATACTCGCCAGGGTGTTGAAAGCGCTCCGTCTCCCCAGATTCTGGCCAAGCTCCGTTTCCACAAGAAGGATCGACACGACAATCTCCTTGGGAACGCAGTAGGTCTTCACAATTTTTTCCAATGGCTCACTATTCCTCCGTGCATAGGAATGCGCATCCTCAATAGCTTCAGGTCTCAGGAAGCGGGCATACGCGGTCCGTGTTTTGCGGGCATAAAGGTCATCAGGCCTTTTGGAGCGATTGCGGATGAGTTCTTTGAGTTTGCATGACATGATGTCCGCATCAAATTTTACCCCGGGTTGGGCAAAAAGTGTTCGTACCGTCTGTTCATCGAACTTATCGGCGACAAGGCGGTCGATAAGAGGCGTCCAGTCCGCGAAGACCGCTGTGGAGAAAAAAACCAGTGACAGAGAAAAAATCAACATGAGAATCCGGCAGTATACATGACAGACCATATGCAACCTCATTCAATTCAGTTAATCGGTATTCTGGTGAATATATTCAATGCATTTTTTCCTAACACATTTTCCAGGTATTTTTCGGGGATGAGTCTTGCAACAAATTCACAATACGCATCCATGGGGACCAATGGCCAATCGGTGCCGAAGAGGATGTTATCCCAGCGTGCGGCATATACAAGAGCATGGCGAAATTCATTTAGAATCAGAGGTTCACGCCCCATTCCCTCGAAGTAGAGTTTGTCTCCGACAAGAAGCCCGGAAATATCGGTATACACATTTGGATTTTTACGCAGGATTTCCGCCGTTTCCCGCACCCAGGGGTCTCCCATATGGGCAACGACAAAAATGTTGTGCCGGTGAGTCACCGCGAGCTCATCAATGTCCAGGGGATAAGCGTATTTGAGAAGCCCTCGCTCGGAAAAGATATCGCCGCTGTGAATAACTACGGGGAGTTTATAATGGGCCGCGAGTTCATAGACCGGCCCGTAGACGTGATCGTTCACGGAAAAATGATAGTAACCGGGATACAGCTTGATGCCGACGGCTCTGGGATGATGCAGCGCCTCTTCTATGTGATGAAGAGATGTATTCGAGAGGTTATGGGGGTTAATGCCGGGGCAGAAATAGAGTTGTTCGGGCCAGATGTCGGACAGATCAAGCCCCATCGGATTCGGGGATTCCGCATCAGGAAATCCGGAAGGGAAGGTTTCCTGAAGTCCCATCCCGATGGCAGCCCGAATATTGTTGCGGGCCAACTCTCCCTGAAGGCCTTCTAATGAATAATCACATCCTGACTCCTGCTCGGCCGCTTCCCGGAAGCTGGTGATGTTCGAGTAATGAATATGCGCATCAATGATAAACATGGTATAAAATCGTATAGGGGAAATGTATGTGTATGTCAATCGGAAATAGACCGTAAACTGTTCTCTGTGAGTAAAGAGTGTGATGGGGATTTCATACGGGAAGAAAGATGGATTAGATTTTCAAAAACAGAAACCATAGCAGCACAAATGTGATGCGGTAGATACCGAAGGCGATAAAGGTGTGTGTCTGGATGAAGCGGAGAAGAAATTTGATGCTCAAAAGAGCAACGATAAAGGCAGTAATGAATCCCGCGGCGAGATAGTGGATTTCCGGCAGCGACATGTGTGTGCCCGTTTTGATCAAATCGTATACCGTGGCCGCGAGCATGGTAGGAACAGCCAGCAGGAAGGAAAACTCTACGATGGTTTTCCTTTTCAGACCAAGAATAAGCCCGCCGACAATGGTGGACGCCGATCGGGACACTCCCGGGATCATGGCAATGGACTGAAAAAGACCGATAATAAGAGCGTTTTTGTAGGAAAGATCTCTTATTTCACCAGTTGCGTCTTCCTTTTCTTTATACCATAATTCAAACACTACCAGAAAGATACCGCCAAGCAGCAATGACCAGAGCACTACTGCTTCTGAGCCAAGCAGATAACCTTTGATAAGTTTGTAAAGAGTAAGACCAAAGATTCCCGTAGGGATGAAAGCCACAATGATCCGTTTGATGACTTCCACATCAACAAGCAGATTCCGCCAGTACAAAAATACCACCGACAAAATCGTTCCCGCCTGAATGGCAATCTCAAAGCTTTTCAGGAATTCCGTGTGCGTAAGACCCATAAGATGAGAGGCAAGAATCATGTGCCCCGTTGATGAAATGGGCAGGAACTCAGAGATGCCCTGAACGATGCCGAGTATGACGGAGGTTAATAGGTCCATTATTTTTTCTTATATTCTGAGTCTATTGGAAAAACTATGACAGAAAGATACTGTTACCACCGACGCAATCCCCACCTTAATGATCATTCACGGCATACAGGCAGTGATGATCGGTGGTAACAGTAGTAGGCATTATCTTTTCAGTCTAAGACGATCATGACACGACATTGCTGGAGAAAGCTCAAATTTTGTTTTGCGGCCCTTATATTCTTGGCGTCTTCGTTGCTGATCTTGAAATCTGTTTTCCCTACACCTTCCGCACCGACAGCCTTTACCGTCATCGGGTTGTCCGTTACTCTGGGATTACTCTGAGCCGACGTCAGATCACGGGCATAACCACTGATCCCCTGTTGAATGGCGTATTCTCTTTTCACAATCAGAGTTCCGTAAACCTCGGCGCCGTTTTCGTCAAAAATCTTAGGGGATATAGCAGGACGGGCCTGAAAGCCCCTGGCATCTATCACTAATCCCGTATATACTTCATCCGCAGGCGCCGGTTTTTTGGAGAACGGTACGGGCTTGTGTTCCTTCATATCCGTCTTCTTATCATCAGCAATAGCCTGGGGAATGACTGCTTTGGCGAGACCTGATAAGGGCATCCTCACGGTTACCTCTACGGTCCCATCGGACAGGTAAGTCTTGTTCATTACCGCGGCGCCTTTGACAAGGCCTGAAACCTTCGCGTTGATTACGTCGCTTTCCACAACAAAGTCTTTCACCGTTGTGGCCGAGTCGATCTGTACGCCTTGCACAGTTTCCAGTAAATTTCTATAGGCATCGACTTGCGCCGCCCGCAAGGCCATAGGTCGTGCCTGAGGTTTCCCGTAAAACTGTTCTGGAGGCGCTCCTATGCCTACAGCTTCTATATAACCTTCCTCGAAATTAACCAACCCCTTGTCACCGATCTTTTCTGACACTTTTGAATCTATGACTTTTGTCCACTCCGCACTTCCTCCCTTGCCTTCACTGCCTTCCTGGCAGAGGCCCATTCCGGCGAACAGGAACATTGCACTTACGATAAGCGTGATGACACTCTTGCACTGTGGTTTCATGGTCTACCTCCATACAAAATAATTTTAAAACTGTATATTCATAGGGATTACTTTTTGGCGATAGGGAGTATAGGGGAATGTGTTTTTGTATGTCAAGACAAATTGATTTAAAATGTCGCGCAGGTACTGTTTGGTTTCCGTATCTGCACTGAATAGTATTTTTTAATGGTCATGGGTCATCCCGGGAGAAAAGGATTTTGTGAGTGGTCTATGGTGTTACTACCTCCGCAAAAAGGTCATAGTCGTTCGCGCCGGTGATGGTGCAGGGTATGATTTTTCCGATGGTCAGGTTTTTTCCTTTCACATAGGTGATACCATCAATATCCGGAGCCTGTCTCCGGCACCGTCCAATATAGGGGAAATCGGACATCTCGCTTTTCTCTTCGATGAGAACTTCCTGAGTCGAACCGATCAGGGACTGATTGATTGTATAGGACACAACGGCCTGTTCTTCCATGATGACCTGTTTCCGTGTTTCTTTTTCCCTCTCCGATATACGGGAAGGGTAGGACGCAGCTTTTGTACCTTCCTCTCTCGAATAGGTGAAGACGCCAAGTTGATCGAACCTTATCTCCCTTACGAACGACAGCAGCCTGTTAAATTTAGTGCGCGTTTCACCCGGAAATCCTACGATAATGGACGTTCTCAGGGCCACCCCGGGAATTAGCTCCCTTGCCTTTTGCAGTGTCTTGCTGATCAGGTCGCTCTTACTGCGTCTCTTCATGGCGGCAAGGATTTCATCGTCTATATGCTGGATCGGAATATCAATGTAATTGCAGATACGTTCTTCGTCGGCGATGGTTTTGAGAATATCATCAGTGAGACCGGCGGGATGTGTATAGAGAAGCCTTATCCATTGAATTCCCCGGATGGTTGCCAGTTTTCTCAATATGTCATTCAGGGTTGGCTTTCCTTTCAGGTCACGCCCATATGCCGTTGTATCCTGGGCAGTAATGATGATCTCTTTCACGCCGCCGCTCACAAGGATTTCCGCTTCCGTCAGAATATCATCAATCTGTCTGCTCCTTGATCTTCCGCGGATCACCGGAATCACGCAGTATGAGCAACGGTTGGAACAGCCTTCAGCGATCTTGAGATACGCGGTATGAAGAGGCGTTGTGAGCAGGCGGGAGTAACGTGCATCCATCAGAAAGGAAGGTTTGCTGATGATGGAGCGTGGGCCTCGTGCCTCTTTAAAAATTAAACTATCCAGGTGTTGCGTGATGTTCGGGACTTCTCCCACTCCTATGAAAAGGTCTACTTCCGGCAATTCATGTTCTAAAATTCTTCCGTATCTTTGCGGGAGGCATCCTGTTACTATCAGGCGGCTGCAGGAGCTTTCTTTTCCTTTTTTCCCTTCGGCTGCCCGCAGGATTTCCTCAATGGATTCTTCCTTCGCGGGGAGAATGAAAGCACAGGTGTTGATCAGGATGACATCCGCCTCGTGTGCCAGAGGGGTGATGTTGTAGCCGCTCTTCGAGATGAGTGCGGCCATAACCTCGGCGTCGACCATATTTTTCGGGCAACCGAGGCTGATGATGTGTACCTTATTTGATTTCACCGGGGGATCTTTCTCGCCAGGACTTTTCTTGGTTTCACGCCGTCGGAGGGACCGACAACTCCTTCTGCTTCCATGCGTTCAATCATGCGGGCAGCCCTGTTGTAACCAACTTTGAGGTAACGCTGCACCAGAGAGATCGAGGCTTGTCCAAGTTCCGTTACGAGCTCGACAGCCTCATCGTACTTTTCATCGAACTCCTCGTCACGTTTCTCACCTTCCGGTGAATCCGGATGATATTCCGATATTGATTCGTCATATGCGGGCATGGCCTGCTTTTTCACGAAGTCTACAATACGTTCTATCTCCTTTTCCGACACATAGGGGCCATGGATGCGGGTCAGTTTCGATATGCCGGGGGGCATGAAGAGCATGTCGCCGGAACCCAGAAGATTTTCCGCCCCTAACTGGTCGAGAATAGTCCGGGAATCCACCTTGGAGGATACCTGGAAAGAGATCCTTGTGGGGAAATTGGCCTTTATAACTCCCGTAATGACATCGACCGATGGCCTCTGGGTGGCCAATATCAAGTGTATCCCCGCAGCCCTCGCCATCTGTGCCAGGCGGGCGAGGGATTCCTCCACATTTCTCTGGGCAACCATCATCAGGTCAGCAAGCTCATCGATAATGATCACGATGTAGGGAAGTTTAACCGCGGTTTTATTCTCACTAGGGAGCGCCTCATCTCTCTCGGAAGGCGCCATTGTTTTATCTTTCTGCTTCTTCTCGATGAGCTTATTATATGCCTCGATGTTTTTCACTCCCAATTCGACAATGACCTTATATCGCCTTTCCATTTCTTCAACGGCCCATTTGAGCACCTGAGAAGCTTTTTTCGCGTCAAGGACAACAGGATGGAGGAGGTGGGGGATTCCCTCATATGCGGAAAGTTCGAGCCTTTTGGGATCAATCATGAGAAACTTGACATCATCCGGGGGCGCTTTGAAAAGAATACTGCAGATCATGGCGTTGAGGGAAACACTTTTTCCTGATCCCGTAGTGCCGGCAATGAGGAGATGGGGCATTTTCGCAAGATCCGTGATCACGGGGGTTCCTACAATATCCTCTCCCAAGGCGATAGGGAGCTTGGACTGAGATTCGAGGAACGCATCATTATCTAATACGTCTTTCAGGTGCACAGGCTCCCGTTCGTGATTGGGTATTTCAATACCGATTACCGATTTGCCCGGAATGGGAGCGATGATTCTGATACTTGGCGCCCTCAGAGCCAGGGCCAGATCGTCGGAGAGATTGGTGATTTTCGTAATCTTCACACCCGGCGCCGGTTCCAGCTCATACATGGTAATCACGGGACCGGGCTTGACTTCCACTACTTTTCCCTCGCCGCCGAAATCGGCCAGCTTTTTTTCCAGAATCCGGGAATTCATGATGAGGCTTTCCCTTTTAATCCGCGTGTCCTTACGCTCAGCCTGGTCTAAAAGCGCGAGCGGCGGCAGCTTAAAAATACCATTTGGGTGCAGGAACTCGAAATGAATTTGCTCCGACTTTTTCCGTCGCGTTTTGTCCCCTGTCGGCAGTGCGGTATCAATCATGGGAACGGTTTTGCCGGGTTCTTCTTCAGGTTCTCCCCTTTTTCTTTTTAACAGATCTGCGCTTGTGGAGAAGAGTCTTCTCACGCCGGACCATGATGTCATCATGATATCTTTGCATCTTCTTGCGACGGCGATGAGAGATAAATCAACGGTAATAATGAGGGATATAATCAGGATGAGAAACAGCGTGAGATAGGTACCGGTCAGATTGAGGTAATTACTTAGTAATTTTACAGATACATTGCCCAGGAGACCTCCGGTTTCGAGCTTGACGTTGTATATCTGCACTTCGGATGGAATTACTGCAAAAAGAGAGGAAGTGGAAAAGATGAAACCGATGAGGCCCACAATTCCCCAGAGCTTGATGGCAAAAGATTCGTCCAGAAAGTACCTGAATGATATAATCGAAAACGCGAGCGGTATGACAAAGGCGCCTATGCCGAAGAGCCTGATAAGGGAATCGGCAATGTGCGAACCTACGGAACCTATAAGGTTATGTGTCTTCGCATTGCCGAAAGAAAAATGCGTAAAGGATGGATCCGTAGGATGGTAACTGGCAAGACAGAGGAGAAGGAAAATCGCGCATGCCAGAAATGTAGCACCCAGGATTTCCCTCGTTTTTCCCTTTCCCAATTCTTTTTCCGCCATCCTCACTCTATCCTATTGGCGCAGTAAACAGATTTCATGAAGGTAATTTTTCCTGTGAGCGATGTCCATATTTCTCACAATTTTCGATAATTACATGGCGAACTCTATCAATGAGTTCCTGCCGGTTTTCGGGTGAATAATCATTGACATCTATGGGTCTGTCTATGACCATGACTATTTTCCCCGGTTTTATCTGAAGGGATCGCTTGGGCATAATTTCTCCCGCGCCGATTATGGATATAGGCACAATAGGGATACCTGACGTTAAGGCAAGGTGAAACATGCCCTGTTTAAAGGGTTTGATTGTTCCATCTTTGCTTCTGGTGCCCTCAGGGAAAGACATCAAGGATTTTCCTTCTNNTCGATATATCCCGCATTGCGCATGGCTTTACCAAAAAGAGGGATGTGAAATAGTTCCTTTTTCACGATCCAGAGGAACTGGCTGGGCAGATGGCCGAGCACGATCAGTATATCAAAATCACTTTGGTGATTGGCCATGAATATCTGGGGTTTTCCNNAGTATTTTTGCCCAGATTCTGGCTACCTTATGTATCGAATTTTCTTCGCGGGTCAGATATGCAAAGACGACACAGCAGCCTGAGATATAGGCGGTAATCGCCACTCCCGTGATAATCAAAAGTACGGATCTGAGCATGGTACAATCCTTAATATGATCGATAACTTTAATACCAGCCGAGTATTTTCTACTTGATAATATGGGTGAAGTCAATAAGTAATGATAATGTAGATAATATCAATGAGTTAAAAGAAAATGTTGGGGGCCCGCAAGAGAAGGGGATTTTCTTCTATGCATGTGCAAAAAGGATCCAATGATTCAATGGTTAAGGTGTTCATTTTCAACTTTTTATTCAAATCCCCGGTAAACTTTTCCAAAGCCGTCGAGAATGTTTCCGCCCGCTCGTGATAGGAGTGAAGTTTGGAGAAAAGAATTGACAAAATGTAATCACGGTAATAGCATAGCCCCCAAGAAAATGCTGAATTTTTAACCGTGAACGTATACTTCACGGTGGGAGATTTAGCATGTTTTTTTGTTGTCTTGCTTGTGGATTGGAAGAAAACCATTCGCGTTTTGGCGAAAACTTATTTTTGATTTTTTTCGTCGCAATGGTTCGAGGATTCCAGGGTTCGAGAGTAGTATAGGAAAAACTTCCCACCTTCTGGCGGTGGACGTCGTGAAGGAAAAGAAGCGTAGTGTATGAAAAAGATTATGACGAAAAAAAGGGCCTTTGAAATCATTGAAAATTTTCCCAAATCAAGTGTTTTGGTAGTCGGGGATATTATGATCGACCATTTTATATGGGGCAGTGTAAAGAGAATTTCTCCGGAGGCGCCCGTTCCCGTTGTAGAGGTGCAGTCGGATAATTATATGCTGGGAGGGTGTGCGAATGTATTGAATAATATCTTCTCCCTCGGTGGCAAGGCATATATAACCGGCGCCATAGGAAGTGACGACATGGGAGAAAGGCTTTTGGGGGAGTTACGAGCAAGGCATATAGATACGGAAGGGATAATCGTCGAGGAAGGTCGCCCTACGACGCTAAAAACCAGGATTGTCGCCCACAGCCAGCAAGTAGTGAGGTTTGATCGTGAAAACAGGCGACCAATTCACTCAGGGAGTGTCAAGAAAATAGTCAATTATATTGAAAAAGTAATTGATAAGCCCGGTGCGATTGTTATTTCTGATTATAGTAAAGGTGTTGTGAGCGCACTTCTCCTTGATGGTATCCGTGAAGTAATAGCCGGGAAAGGCATCATTGTATGTGTTGATCCCAAACAGAATGATTTTTCTCTGTATCGGGGTTTTGACATCATCACGCCTAACCATCACGAGGCCGGGCGAGCTGCCGGTATGGAGATTATGGATGGACGTGATATCGTGAAAATAGGGAGAACCCTTCTTGATAAATTTGACTTTCATGCGCTTCTCATTACTCGCGGTGAGGAGGGCATGACCCTTTTTGAAAGGAAGGAAAAAGCCACCCATACCGCGTTTCCCGCAGAAGCGAGGGAAGTTTTTGACGTGACTGGTGCGGGCGATACGGTGATCGGAGTGTTTGCCCTCTGCGTGGCCTCAGGGGCTACTTTTCAAGAGGCAGCCGCGTTGGCAAATCACGCTGCCGGCATTGCTGTAGGAAAGGTGGGGACTGCCACAATATCTCGGGATGAGCTTAGAGAAGTGCTATGAGTACACCACGACCCGCTGAGGCTGTCAAACTGCTCATGAGTATTATTTATGCGGGCAGTGGTTTCCCGGAAGATCTCCTCGACGCATTGTCCGGGAAATTCGGTGTTATTGATTTTATCAGTGCCGAGATGCCTTTTCATTATACCGATTACTACACGGGGGAGATGGGATCATCCCTGGTAAGGCGGTTTATTTTTTTTGATACATTGATACGGCCGGAGTCATTGCCGGATGTGAAGCTCTTTACAAATGATGTGGAAAACAGATACTCTGAAAAGGGAAACAGAAGGGTTAATATTGATCCTGGATATATATCACCGGCTCATATGATCTTGGCAACAGGAAAAGGCTACACGCACCGTCCTTACCTGAGGGACGGTATTTATGCCGATCTTACTTTAATGTACAGAGAAAAATCCTTCCATCCTCTCCCGTGGACTTACCCGGATTATGCGGAAAAACCGGTTATGGAAATGTTGAACAGAATGCGAGTAAAATATCTCATGCAGTTGAAGCAAACATAATTTTATGGTTCATTTCCGAGAAAGTTGCTCTTTACTCTAAGGGTTCAAGGGTACGAGGATTCGAGTGAATCCGGCAGTGAGCGCAGTCCCCGTGGCGTGCCGCGGGGTAAGCGAGCGAATGGGGAACANNTGACAGAAATCATATCAATTGTGTCAGGATATTTATAGATACAATCATGAGATAATGAACACGTGAATCATCGAATCATTTTTCCCACGGAACGGGGGAAAAGACGATTAATTACCATTAGGTAGGAGTATGTGATGATTAAAAGTATGACAGGCTACGGCAGG
>JAFNGM010000080.1:11323-11623 GCA_017885225.1 Syntrophaceae bacterium
TTGAAGCGAGCGTTAGAATGGATTCTGAGTACGGTTCTGTGGGTGAGGGCAGGTATGAGCTGAATCTTCCCCTGGTCCGTAATTATTACGACTTGCTTGTGCAAATGAGAGATGAGTTCAATCTGAAGGATGAAATTACATTAAGTATGATAGCTGCATCCAGGGACGCATATGTTCTGAAAGAATCCGGACCGGATGTGTCCGCCATATGGGGAGATCTGGAAGAGGTGATAGAAAGGGCCATGGATGCCCTCATTGAAATGAGAAAAAGGGAGGGGGAAAACATCTGCCGTGACTTGA
>JAFNGM010000081.1:0-4685 GCA_017885225.1 Syntrophaceae bacterium
ATGGAGCAGAAGCTGCGCCAGGCGGCGGCAAGCATGGGCGCCAATGCCGTGTTTATCAGCGCGGATATGACCACGCTCAAGGGGCCGATTTTTGCCTATGCCATCAGGTATAAGGATTAAGCTTCGCATCGCGCCGGTTGGGAAAAATACCCGGCTCCCCGAGGACGCTGTAAGAACAGCGTTGAGCGCGAAGAAGCTCATATGCGCGTTGCTGTAGTCGCCAGCACCCCCCGGCAGGCCAGAGGCCTGCACTCCCGGGGGTTGCTCGAGTTGATGAGAATATCCTACTGTATGGAATCTACTTCATGAGGGGAATTATCTTGGCCAGTTCGTACATCACCACCGCGTGGATTTTGTTTTCCAGCTGGTAATAGCGGGCCACCTTTTTCTCCGACAGGACCTTGCGGAACTTCGGCAGATAGGCTCTCCTCAGCTTGAACCGTTCGTTTTCAATCACCAGCATTTCGTTAACCAGTTTCTTCGCCGTCGCATCGGTCATGGTCTGATAGTTCTTCGCGTAGTCTTCGATGAGCTTCTTGGTGCGCTCTACGATCTTGCCCATGTCCTTCTGATAACTCTCGTAGACAGGCCAGAAAGCCTTTGCCTCCGCCTCGGTGAGCTGCATGTTCTCAGCAATAAGAAGCTTCTTGTCAGCCTGGATCTTCTCCCTCACCAACTGGTTGGTGTCCGCGGGCTTGTCCTGAGCGCAGACGGGAACGATACACAGAAAAAGAATACACAACACGATCACGGCAGATAATCTTTTCTTCATTTATTTACTCCTTCTATTTTTGTGCCTGCGGGGCACGAATAAAAAAGTGATTTGGACAGACAGAAGGCCGAAGCCCTTGAGATGCTTCGGCCTTCCGGAAATGTTCAGGGCTTCAACACAAAATCAGCCCTTGAGATGCTTCGGCCTTCTGGAAACGTTCAGGGCTTCACTTCAGCACAACATCAGCCCTTCTGTTCTTGGACCAGCATTCCTCGTTCGACTCCTTGCACTCAGGGCGCTCTTTGCCATAGCTGACCGTGGAGACCCTGTCTTTTTTGATACCCAGATCCTTGAGGTACTTCGCCGCGGAATCGGCCCTGCGCTGACCGAGAGCCATATTGTACTCGTTTGTCCCGCGCTCATCGCAGTTCCCCTCGACGACAACTTTTTTATCCGGGTTTTTCGAGAGCCAGTCAGCATTCTTTTTAAGGGCCTCGCGCGCCTCAGGCTTCAGGGTAAACTTGTCAAAGTCGAAGTAGATGGCATCGAGCTTGCTGACTTCCACCACTGCCGGTGTTGCTTCCGCTTCCTTTTTTTCCTCCATTGCCACTACCGGTTTTTCTTCCGCGACCAGTTTAGGAGGAGCAGGACCGAAAAAGACCTTCTTCACATATGACGCCATCGCTGCCGGGGTCGCAAGATTGCCGGCATTCTCCACGAAACCGCACTTTGCTTCCACGACAATCTGCTCAGCAAGTTTCTGGCCCATCGGGTCTTTATCTACGTGGATAGGATAGATACACAGCCTGTCACCGTAGGCCGCCTTGAGCTTAGCAACATTTTCTATGACCGACTTCGGACGGATGTCATCCACCCCCTCGATCTCCTCAAAATCACTCACCACAATGATTGCCGAGTTGCCGCTCAACCCTTTCAGGTCATCCCCGGCTCCCGCAAGCGCCCGGCCCAGGGGGGTTCTCCCATATCCCCTGCCGCCCATGTCCTCTACGGCCTTCAAAAAACCTTCTTTTTTGAAGGACGTCATGCCGTATTCCAGCCACGTTGATTCCTCCTGTGCGAAGAAACCTTTCACACCGAAGAGCCTCAGTGCAGAATTGAGCTTGAGATCCGCGGGAATCGTCTGGACCATCCCACTTGTGGTCTCCTTGGCAATGTTCAGCCGGTTTTCTGCATTCATAGAATCCGATTTGTCAAAAACAACGTCAAAATTGTCCACCTTCTGCACGAGATCTTCCGCCTTCGCCTGGGACATCACGTCAGCAGGCACGTAGGCCTTCTTCGCGGCACAGCCCACCATCATGGCAAGGCACAAGA
This sequence comes from Syntrophaceae bacterium, assembly GCA_017885225.1. Classification (GTDB taxonomy): domain Bacteria; phylum Desulfobacterota; class Syntrophia; order Syntrophales; family UBA2185; genus UBA2185. The sequence goes on from JAFNGM010000081.1 coordinate 2,048, forward strand.
CGCCAACAAGCAATCTCAACACTTTTTTCTCCATATCCTTTCCTCCTTCATGTAGTAGTTTTAGTAGGATGCATAACGGGGCCGGTCACTCCCGCACTTGCTGCGGCTGTTGTCGCATAGTTACCGGATAGGGGGGTCGGCCCTTGATATGACCCCTGAAAAATCTCCGTTCCCCTCATACATGCCCTGCCCACGTCAGGGTTCCTTTCTCATTTACTTAATGATTTCCAAACTCTTCCATGGCTCATCGGTGCCTCTTCTGACCATCGCTGTATTGATCATCACATCCAAAGCTCCGACGAGGGCGCTATATGATGGGTATTTTCGGCAACTCTATGGAATTTAACACAATAATCATTCCAGTGAAAGTTAGTTTTGCAGATAATTTGCATCCCGTCAATATTTTTTATTTATTTCTGAAAGGAGAATTTTTTTCTGAAGGAGAGGGGCGAAGAACATCCCTCAGGATATTGCTGATCCGCAATATACTGTGGGTAATCTGTTGCGGGGATTTGAATAGTCTTCCATACGCCAAGCCCTCACCCAGGTGAAAAAATTCTCAAGGGACAGAGTGCCAGTCTTTCGACCGGCAAATAAGAATTTAATGGAAGCAAAATGCCTGTTGTCTCACGGTCTTCTTCCGGTCTTTGTTGATTTATCATGTTTCATTTTCATAGTAGTTTTCTCACGGAAGATATGATAAACACTGATCATCTGTGAATCGTAGCAATAACAATAAGAAGAGGTTTGATGAAGATTGTTTTGATCTCCATGCCGGATGTGGCGCCGTTGGTTATGCACGAATCGGCTTTCCACATGCCAAATCTGGGCATCGCAAGCATAGGGGCCAATATCGACGATGACCACGATGTCTATCTCATTGATCTGATCCGCAAACGCCGCACTATTCATCGCTATCTGAGCCGTATGCTCTTGAAAATCCGACCGCACATCGTGGGTCTATCGTCCATGACGTGGCAGTTTGGTACATGCCTAAAGCTGATTCGGCTGATCAAACAACTGTTGCCAGAGGTCAAAATCATCATCGGTGGTTATCACGCTACGTTGATGTACGAGGAAATCGGCCACAGCCCGGAGGCCGAGCATATCGATTTCATTATCCGTGGTGAGGGAGAAGAGACATTTCGACGACTGGTCAATGCTCTGGATGGCAAAGATCGCTATGAAACCATCCCCTCTCTGTCGTTTAAAAACGAAAACAGGTTTGTACACAATGATAGAAGCGAACTGCTTGACTTGGCCTCTTTGAAACTACCCATTCGGGACAAGAGGCGCCTGACATGGGGTTATCACATAATGAACCGCAGCGCTGAGGTCATCGAAACCTCGCGCGGATGCACCCATAACTGCAACTTTTGCTGCATCCGCCACATGTATGGACGCTCCTTCAGACCCTTCCCCATCCAACGGATTCTGGCAGACATCGATGATATATACTACAATAAAAAGTGCCGCTGGATCTTCGTCTCCGACGACAACATGGTACTGTCCCCCCCGCGCGTGATCGAACTGTGCGATGCCATTATTGCGCAGAACTACCGGAATCTGCATTTCGTAGTTCAGGCCGATTGTGTGACCATTTCCCGTAATGACGAGATGGTCCGCCGTATGGCAATGGCAGGATTCAAGTCAGTTTTCCTCGGCATCGAGAACGTATCCAAGATTAATCTGGAGGCCGCCCAGAAGGGTGATATTGTAGATGCGGCCCGCAAAGCCATCGACATCTGCCACAAGTATAAAATTATGGTGGTGGGGGGGATGATCTTCGGCTTTCCGGACGACACGGAAAAAGAGATCATTGAAAACTACCGATTCCTCAAATCAACCGGCGTGGATGCCCCATACTGCCAAATTCTGACGCCTTACCCCAAAACAGGTATCCGGCAATACTTGCTGGATGAAAATCTGGTCACCAACCCGGATGATTTTTCGCGTTACAACGGCATGTGGGCCAATGTGCGCACCCGCACATTGGATGCCGAGACCATGCAATACATGGTCTGGTATCACCGGCAGAACATTTTGGGCTGGTGGGAACCCTCCCAGTGGGCGCGCGAGGAGGGACGCCATTGGATCCCCATCTGGATATATATATTCCGACCGTTGCTTAAAATTGTGGTCGGCCGGTCACTGAAGAAGTATGGGTGGAGAGGCCGCTATGAACGCGAAATCGCACACCTTAACACTGTCAACCAATTCCCGGATCTCGAGACGTGATCTGTCATCACAGTTCTGCTGAAGGCCCCCGGTCTCTCCACTCTGGTCTTTAATGTCGGCGCCGGTCGGGCAGACAACCATTCGACGTAACCTACTGCCAGCTTGACCGGCTTGTGCATGAATGGTATGGATTGATTGAAGAAGAGTGCGAAATCTCTTACCAACACAGAAGGAAATGAACTGTATGAATGAATTAATCAATGAACTGAAAGTGAAGATCATCGAGACACTGAACCTTATCGACGTTGTTCCGGAAAATATAGATGAGAATGCCCAGCTCATCGGCGGTGACCTCGGATTGGATTCCATAGATGTCCTGGAACTGGTCATGATGCTGGAAAAAGATTACGGGGTAAAAATTGACAGCAGGGAAATCGGCGTTAAGATTTTTGCATCTGTT
>JAFNGM010000081.1:4704-8305 GCA_017885225.1 Syntrophaceae bacterium
CCGCTCCGTCTTTTCCCAACATCCACCATGGAATCCCTTCCTGTTGGTGAAATCACCTCGTTGGCATACAGTGAGAATGTACCCCGGACACATGCCCTGGCACGCATTGCTGCCGAAGAGGCAATGAAAGACGCCCGCGGCGCACCCGATGCAGTGGTCATCGGCGTCACGACAGGGGGAATGCCTGTCACGGAGGAACTTTTAAAAAAAGGCATCCTCGATCCGGGAAAATATACCTATCACTCTACCGGCTCCGTTGCATCGTATGTCGCCCGCCACGTAGGATGTCGCGGCCCTGTCATTACCGTATCCACGGCATGCTCATCGGGAGCCGTGGCCTTGAAAATCGCCATGGAGATGCTCCGCTCAGGCAAGGCGAAGCAGGTTCTGGCCGGAGGCGTTGACGCCCTCTGTCGTTTGACCTATTATGGTTTTCATTCCCTTCAACTGGTTGATGAAACAGGCGCGCATCCCTTTGACAGAAAAAGACGGGGCATGTCTGTAGGTGAAGGCGCGGCCATGCTGCTTTTAACGGTTGCCGAATCTCCACCGCACAATGCCGTGGCCGAATTGCTTGGAGCCGGGTTATCCTGTGATGCCTATCATCCCGCCGCGCCTCATCCGATGGGTGACGGAGCGTTAAAAGCCATGAAGGAGGCCCTTTCCGATGCCCGTATTTCACCTGCTGATATAGATTACATCCACCTCCACGGCACGGGAACAGTTGATAACGATCTCGCTGAAGCAAGGGCCATACATTCCCTGTTCAGGGATCGGCCTATCCCTCCCCTCTCTTCCCAGAAGGGTGCAATCGGGCATTCTCTGGCGGCGGCCGGGGCCGTGGGAGCTGTTGTTTCCGCGATAAGCATAACCACCGGCATTGCGCCTGCCAATACGGGTTTTCGTGAACCCGATCCACTGTTGAATCTGATCCCCTCTGTGGAACCACTGCAGGCGAACATAAATGCGGTTCTCACAAATTCCTTCGGGTTCGGTGGGAATAATGCCGTCCTCGTTCTCGGTCATCCGCAACGACGAGAACGTACCCCGAATGTGTTACGCAAAGCCCGACCTGTTCCGTGGGCCGTTCTCGGAAGCGCCTGTTTCACGGGGGCCGGAAATGCAAAAAAAACCATGGAACGCCTGGATCAAGGCGAGTCGGCACGGGGAATCGTTCCGCCTCTTGAGATATTGAAACCCCTCTCCGAAAAATACGTCCGGCGCTTGAAGCGTCTCTGCCGNNTCAGCGGTATATTTCGGGACAGGCTGGGGCGGGATGTCTGAGACCTATGATTTTCTCTCAAAACTTTATGCTTCCGACGAACAGTTTACCAGTCCCACGGATTTTATAGGATCCGTGCACAACGCCGCCGCGGGGCACGTCGCAATCCGGTTCCAATCCACAGGACCTAACGTGACCACTACAGGCGGCGATTGTTCATTCGAACACGCCCTGTATAGCGCAAGTCTCCTCTCCCATGACCACAACGCTACCCTTATTGTAATCGGAGCGGATGAACATCACGACATATTGTCTCCCCTTTTTGATGCGTCCGTGGCACTGGGAGAATTTCCCGCGGACGGGGGCGGCGCACTGTACCTCAGGCCGGCGACTTCGGAATCTCCATTACGGATATGCCCCTCCTTCATCGCCTATGCCGGAAACAAAGGAGGCGGCATTTCGGAACTGATCATCAGCCTTGGGGGAGCGAAGAGGATCAACGAGGACTTCGGGGCTATCCTGTCAGGAATTCCCGCTGCTGAGCGTGACAGGGGGGAGGCGCAACTCAATGACTTTTTGTTAATGACAGGGTATCCCCATCCTGTAATCGATTACCGGCGTTTTGTCGGTGAATTTGCATCGGCATCCGCCGTTGCGGCGGTTCTGGCAGTATCATTCGCACACACAGACGAGATACCCGCGAATATCTGTTTCTCTCGCCCTACCCCATTGCGAGGGCGGGGTATTCTCGTTCTGGGATTCGGAAGTCACATCACTGCGATGGAGATAACGCCATGACGCAGACAATGCAGGACCCGAAAGATATCCTGATCATCGGTTCCGGAGTCGGTGGCCTTACCGCGGGAATAATTCTTGCGAAACTTAACCATCGGGTCACGGTTGTAGAAAAAAATCGCCTGGCCGGGGGACTGATGCGGAGCTACACCAGGGATGGCATTGATTGCCCTGTGGGAGTGCATTATATGGGATCTCTCGACAGGGGCCAGCCCCTCCGGAGATTGTGGGATTATCTGGGTGTCACACCATTGATCCCTCTTGAACGTATGGGCTCGGAAGGCGTCATAGATCGCTATATATTTGACGACTTCACCTTCGACCTTCCTGAAGGCATCGACGCCTTTGAAGAAAACCTGAGAAGCTCCTGTCCCGGGGATAACAGCCACATTACATCTATTATCAGTGATCTCAGGCACACATCACATGTTCTCAGTTCGCTCGATATTCTGATCTCCCCGGCGATGACATTTCTTTCCCCTGAGAGTTTTACATCCATGGGAGAACACCTTCAGCGCATGGGCTGTTCCTCGCGCCTGCTCTCTGTTCTTGGTGTTCCTCCCACCCTCATCGGCGTGCCGTTACAGGAATGTCCCGCGTTTTATTACCATATGACCCTTGCCTCCTACCTTCTTTCCTCCTGGCGCCTGGCCTGCAGCAGTTCACAGATGGCAGATGCGTTTGTGTCCCACCTTGCGTCAGTGGGCGGTGATGTACTTACCGGAGATGGCGCTGAGAAGATTCTCATAGAATCGGGAAAAGTGAAAGGCATCGTGATGGAGTCCGGACGGACACTGAAGGCGGGAGCAATAATCGCCGCCATTCATCCCGCAACTGTCGCTGCCATGCTGCCCGGAGATGCCCTTCGGGCTTCGTATGCGGAGAGAATAAGTCAATTGGAAAACACGAAAGGACTCTTCGGCGTCAACCTCGCTATCGATGCCGGCGCCCATGCCGCGTTACCGTACAACATCTACCAACTCTATTCGGAAGATGGCGTCCTTTCCCGGGGAATATTCCATCAATTGCGCAGGAGCACGCAGGCAGGCATTAATCTCCTCTCCATGATCACGACAAGCAGTATTGAGGAATGGAATGAATGGATACGAACGCCATCGGGGCAGCGCGATCAGGACTATATGGACGCGAAAGAAGACAAAGCCCGTCGCTTCATCGGTGAGGCAACAAAGCTGTTCGGCAGCTTAACAGGGGCGAAAATAGTTGATATTTATACTCCCTTAACAATCAGGGATTGGGTACACTCGCCGGATGGCTCAGCCTATGGGATTCTCCGTTCGACACGACAGGTAATGAAGACGGCATTTTTAAAACGCACGCTGATCGAAGGGTTGTTCCTCGCTGGCCAGAACAACCTGGCGCCCGGGATTATGGGGACTATGCTGGGATCTTTCCAAACGGTCAGAAATATCATCGGACATGAGAGATTCAGCCGGGAAGTTATCGGGGATTTTCTGTGAAGGTATTGCTTGTATCTACAAACACTCTGACCGAACCCTATCCTGTGTATCCCATCGGCCTTGATTATGTAATGAATGCCGTATCACCTCCCCATCATGTAAAAAC
>JAFNGM010000082.1 GCA_017885225.1 Syntrophaceae bacterium
CGCCGTCGTCATCATATCTTCGGCAATGCACATGCGGGGATCAATGACCGCAATATCGGGCATCAAAAAATGCGAGGCATATGCTCTTCCCGCGAAAAAGGCATAACGGGACGTTTCATATCCTGATCCCGATAAGGTTGGTATCATAATGAAGGGTTTCAGAGGTTTCTCCATCAGCTCATCCCCGGCACATCGCTCCAGATCTTCCGGCTCCCCGGACACGGCAATGTTCAGCACCTTCGCCGTATCCGCCACTGCGTCTCCGCCGAGGGATATCACGGCATCATACCCTCTGTCACGGTACAGGGAATACAGTTCCCTTATGAGCGCTACATCGGGAACGGAAGGCACACCATCAAAAATGCCGATGGTGATCCCCGAATCCCTGAAGGCATCACTGATGATATCGGTAAGCCCTCTCTCTGTCGCGCTTTTTTTGGTAATGACAAGTGGTTTTCTCGCGTTCAAAGTATCAAGTTCGAAAGGGAGGTGATCGAGAGCGCGGTTTCCTGAATTGATTTTTACACGGCAGAAAAACTCATAGTTGGATGGCAAAAACATTGGATGCACCTACATCATATCATCAATGGGCGTCTCGCCTGTTGAGAATTAGAATCCAAATACCGTGCGGACATAGAGCAAAACCCGGCGGAAAAGATTTATATAAGGAGCCTCGACGGGATAACGCTTCACCGCCAGTTTCGCAATAAATTTCGGAAGCAGATATACTTCCACAATATCAAGTATGCGGACCACAGCGCACGCGTGGGGAACCTCCCCATCAACGATCAGTCTATCGCGGGCAGTCGCAACAGCGGTGCTCTCCTGAAAGGTAAACAAGAGCACGGCCGCTTCAATATTTTTTATTTTCATGCTCAAAGTTATGTTTTTCCCCGCAGGGTCCCAGCCCATATAGTGCACAATCCCTCGTTTGGACTTCCCTACTATCATGTNNGCCGCCGCCTGAATGGCCCTTCCCACAAACCAGAGCATAATGGCAACGTAATCCCTTTTGAGCCACTTGCTCCCCGCCTTGACTTCCCTGAAATCTTTCATGCTCGCCGTATGCATACCCTTTCTCACATCATTCTCAGGACCTTTGCCCCCCGGATCTTTGCTTCTTTCAATTCGACCAGGGCTTTATTGGCCTCTTCCAGGGGAAACTCTTCCACCTCCGGCCTGATGGGAATTGCCGCCGCCAGCTCAAGAAAATCGCTGATGTCGCTGCGCGCCACGTTCGCCACGCTCTTGATTTCTTTCTCCAGCCAGAGATGTGTCGGATACTGTAACTTCAAAAGATAGTCTTTGTCAACCTCCTCCTTCCGGATGGCATTGATCACCAGCCGCCCTCCGCATACGAGATTTTTCAAAGCCTCCACAACAGGTTTCCAGGCGGGCGTGGTATCGATGACGGCATGGAGTTTTTCCGGAGGTTCATCATCNNAGCCCCGAAGCCGGTAAGCCCCAGGTTTCGGCCGTCCTTTAGATTGGTCAGGCGCAGGGATCGGTAACCGATAGCCCCTGCGCACAAGAGAGGCGCCGCCTCCGCATCGGAAAAGAGATCCGGAATAGAATACGCAAATTTCTCCGGCACCGTCATAAACTGCGCGTAGCCTCCATGAACATCCCTTCCTGTTGCCACGAAAGTATCACAGAGGTTCTCATCCCCCGCAAGGCACGGGTCACAGCTGCCGCAGGCGGAAAATATCCAGCCCACGCCCACCCGCTCACCCTCATGGAACCTCGTTGCGTTCTTCCCTCTCCCGGCAACCCTGCCTACCGCCTGGTGACCAAGGATAATGGGAAATGACGGCGGCGGCGTCCTCCCTTCGATCTCATCGAGTTCCGTATGGCACACTCCACAGGCGGATATCCTCACCAGTACTTCTCCCTCTCGCGGCACCGGCTCCGGAAGATCGACAAGCTCCAGGGGATTTTTATTTTCCCGGAAATTTGAAACGCCTCTCATTATCAAGGCCTTCATAACTATTTTTACCTTTCACGAATAGTATCTCCACACACTCATAATGCATCTCGATATATTATTATACTTAAGTCATGCGTAAATGAAAGTAAAAGTAATGGGGTCAGGATTGAAACTTGACATATCAAAGTTTCCGATAAAAAATCAGTTCCCTAGGAATAAAGGGGACGGTTCTCTTTAATGACAGTTTGTCAGAAATATTTATAAAGAGAACCGTCCCCTTTATTCCTTTGATTGGACAGGGAAGTATGGCGGGTCTTGCTGGTAAGGTAATGACAACTTTACAAGATTAAATATCAAGCCTGACCCCGAGTACGGGTACCTACGGAAAAAATATGCAAGTGAAGACTTGCGAGAATTTCAATAACAGTATAACTATGCTTCATCGCGAATGCACGCTGAGGTTACCATCAATTTTTGAAAGGAGACAGTATGAGTACAGTGAAGATCATGCCGTGCCTCGATATGAAGGACGGCCGCGTAGTGAAGGGAATACATTTCGTCGATTTGAAAGATGCGGGCGATCCCGTTGAAAATGCCGCATTCTACCAGAAGGAAGGCGCCGACGAACTGGCCATGCTGGATATCGCGGCAACCCTGGAAAACAGAAAGACAAGACTCATGTGGGTGAAAAATGTCTCTTCCGTAATCGACATCCCGCTCACGGTGGGTGGAGGCATTTCCTCTCTGGACGACATTGCAATGGTCCTTGAAGCCGGCGCCGATAAAATCTCCATGAACAGCGCCGCCGTCAAAGACCATGATTTAGTGAGGCGCGCGGCAAAGATATTCGGTCCCGAAAAAATAACGGTGGCTATCGATGCCAGAAGAAATAAGGAGATGCCTTCCGGATTTGAATTGGTCGTCTCCGGAGGCACAAAACCGGTAGGCCAGGATGCCATAGCCTGGGCACGGCAGTGCCAGGAGCTTGGCGCCGGCGTTATCCTGCCGACGAGCATGGACGGAGACGGCACACAAGCCGGCTACGATCTGGAATTTACCAGGGCCATTGCAGACGCGGTGAACCTGCCCGTGATTGCTTCCGGCGGGGCGGGAACCCTGGAACATTTCTATGAGGGTGTCACCCGAGGAGGAGCTCAAGTTCTCTTGGCAGCCTCGGTCTTCCATTATCGCATTCTCAGTATTAAACAGGTAAAACAATTTCTGATGGACAAGGGTTTGAAGGTCAATGTATGATGCGCGTGATCGTACTCAGGAAATGAAGAGATCCTTCGTTGAAAAGTTAGGATCGGTGGTCAGGTTCACACCAAGGCGTCTCAAACCGGCTTCGTCGCCCGGTGTGGGGATATGGGTCATGTGGATTTCGCAGTTCCGCAGGTCTTTTAATTTTTCCATGGCTAATTGTGCAGCGGGATTTGTTGTCGCGCTGATGCTGAGGGCGATGAGGGCTTCTTCCATGTCGAGGCTGACGGATTTCTCGTTAAGGATTTCTGTCTTCAGATTTTTCACCGATTCCGTAATAAAGGTCGGCAGCAGTTTGATCTTGCCAGGGATATCCGCCAGATGCTTGATGGCATGAATGATCACGCTTGAGGCTGCATGCATGAGGGGCGAGTTGTTGCCGGTGACGACGGTTCCATCAGGGAGCTCGATGGCTGCGCCGCAATAGATACCTTCATTTCCCTTGTTCTGTCTTTGGGCATCCCGGGCAGCGTCACGTGCCGGTTCGACAACTTTGCGATCCTCCGGTTTCAGATTAAAATCCTTGATGAAAAGCTCGACCCTCTGAACTGTTTCCCTGTCTGCAAAACCCATCGCGTATTCGCAGCGGTATCTGAAATACCGCCGGATGATCTCCTGTTTGGAGGCCTCCTTCGTGATTTCATCATCCGTAATGGCATAACCGGCCCGGTTCACTCCCATATCCGTGGGGGACTGGTAAAAGGACTCTCCTCCTGTTATTTTCTCCAGAATCCTCTTAAGAACGGGGAATACCTCCACGTCTCGGTTATAGTTCACCGCCGTCTTTCCATAGGCCTCAAGATGAAAGGGATCGATCAGGTTGAAATCCCGGATATCCGCGGTGGCGGCTTCGTAAGCCACATTCAAAGGATGCTTGAGCGGCAGATTCCAGATGGGAAAGGTCTCAAACTTTGCGTATCCTGATTTCACATTTCTTCTGTAATCATGATAGAGTTGCGAAAGACACGTAGCCAGTTTTCCACTGCCGGGACCGGGACCGGTAACGATGACGAGGGGTTTGTCTGTCCGGATATACTCATTTGCCCCATACCCTTCATCACTGACGATTAATTCCACATCGGTGGGATACCCCTTGGTGTAGCGGTGAGTAAAGACCCGTATATTTCTTCTTTCCAGCTTATTCTTGAAAAGGGTAGCCGATGGCTGATTATCAAAGCGTGTAATGACGACGCCCAGCACTTCAATATCCCAGGTTCTGAGATCATCAATGAGCTTGAGGGCATCGGAGTCATAGGTAATGCCGAAGTCTGCCCGGATCTTCTTCCTTTCTATATCCCCCGCATAGATGCAGAGCAGGATATCCGCCTTATCTTTCAGCTCACGGATAAGCCTCATCTTGACGTTGGGATCATAGCCGGGCAGCACTCTTGCCGCATGATAATCATAGATAAGCTTCCCGCCGAATTCAAGGTAGAGCTTGTTGTCAAATCGCCGGACTCTTTCCAGGATTTCCACCGTCTGTTCCTGGATATATTTTTCGTTATCGAAACCAGTTTTCCGTATCATCATGTGTTCCTTATAGGATATGTCTGCACGAGGCGGGTGTAAAATTATCCATTTTTGTTCCAATTGTAAAGTTATTTTGATCATATTTGTGATTCCTCATGCATTATTCCCTATTAATCGATTGACAATACGCGTGATACCGTGCATAGTTACCAGTAATCTCCAACAAAATCGGTCATATGAACATGGACTAAAAACCTATTCTTTTATAGAAGAAGGTGGAGGACATAGATCGCATTGTCACGGGAGGTGAACAGATGAATGTAAAATTGATACTGCTTATTATCCTTGCCAGCCTTGCCGTTATATTCCTTACACAAAACGTCGCCGCAGTCGAGGTGACCTTTCTTCTATGGAGCATCTCCATGTCTCGGGCTCTGCTGATATTCTTTACACTATCTATTGGATTTATTCTCGGCTGGTTCTTACA
>JAFNGM010000083.1 GCA_017885225.1 Syntrophaceae bacterium
GGGCCATGCTCATCGATACGAGAAGATGCATCCTCTGTCATGCCTGCACCATAGGATGTATGGCAGAGTACAAATCTCCTCCCGGTATCCGATACAGACCTATGTATGAAGTGGAAAAAGGAACTTCTTCTCGTATCGATGAGCATGGCCCAATCCGGCATTGACTTCTTCAGGGCTCTCTTCAAGTCCTCATGCATGACCAGCAATTCATCTTTGCCATCGTACATGATGTTTTCCTCCTATTTCTTGTGGCAGGTGTTGCAGTTGGCTTTTACGGTGAATGCTTGTTTACCATCATGACAAAGGCCGCAGGATGAGCCTTTTTCCATCTCCTTCATACTTACCGTTTTGTGTTGATCGACAGTCATATAAAGTTCCGGATGACATTGTTGGCAGGATAAGCCCTTGGCAGCATGCTTTTCATGGCTGAATATAACAGGACCGTAGCTCGTCTTCGTGCTGATGTCGCCGCCTCCGACCCTGGCGCCGACGGCAAAGGAACAGACGACAACCAAGATCAACAAAAAAATCATGATCTTTTTCAAAGCACCCCCTCCTTTCTGAAAGCATATCTTATTCGTAAACATTTTCAACTGGATTGTCAAATAAACATTCTAAGATTATCCATGCGCTATCTTTGTTCTTGATGTATTGTTGCATACGGCCTGAAATCCACCATAAAAATCAGTGACGGCACATATGTCTTACGAGGTTTGTGTCAACGATGCCATCTCGGGACTATCATTTTGTTGATTTTAACAAGGGCTTTTTTCATAGAGGAAGTATAAGAAAAACAGAGTTGTGAGTCAATGGAATAGTAATCAAAGAATTTGGAATCGTATATCAACAATCGCTTACTTGACCTTTACGTATTGAAGACTTGTATTCTTGCATCAAATTCAGGCATAACACTTACAGAAAAGAGTGCTTGCTGAAAACATCTATTATTATTAACAGGTCCTGCCTGATGAGCAATAATGATTACGAAATGAATTAGTGAATCCTCATAACTGCCATTTTTTTCACAGGTATATCACCAATTTTACTTCTCAGTAAAGTCATCACGGGTCTCGCAGTGGCAGGTCTCACCCCTGGCTTTTTCAAAAGACTCTCGATCTTCGCGAAATGAAAATATGGCAATTATAATAGCACCCACGGCATCCATGCCACTGATACCTGTGAGTTCGTATCCCACACTGGTAAGCAGCAGGACCCAGGACAGCCATAGGCAAACCCGGCTGCAATTTGCATCGGCCATTATTGCCTCGGAATGTAGCGTGCACCCTATCTTAATTTTGTGGCGCATCAGAACCCACATAACGGATATCGAGATCAAGGTGATGACAATCCCCCAAAATGTAGTCTACGGCTTGTGGCCGCTATACAGATTTAACAGTGCACTAATTATCAGCCCAACAGCAACAAATAAAAAACGATTCCAGTAATACATGGGGCTGTGCTCTCGAATCTGTCCGGATTGCTTTCCGACCAGCTTAGGCACGCGCCGAACTTCTTCTGAAAAGAATTGTAGTTGAGAATTTGTCAATGCCATACAGAACAGCATATGTGAGTAGCAGGCGTTAAAAGTATCATGTCAAATGGGAGAGGATTCCTCCCATCATGGAATTTAGTGACGTGCAGGTGAGACAGCCCCAGTTCATGCGCTTTGTTATTAATCGCTTCAAGCTCTTGGTTACTGTAATCCAGTGAGTAGATACTGAAACCGTTCCGGGCGAAGTAGAGTGTATCTCTCCCTTGACCGCAGCCCAATTCGAGGAATTTGGTCACGCCTTCCCGCTTGAATTCTTTTTTCAATCCTCTCCTATCATAGTGCTTTTTAAAATATTCAAGGTTGATTTTCGATAAGAAATCTGTATTAATCATTCTTACTAATCGATTCCTTCTTTATAAGGAAGAAGTCTCGATCCAACACTCTCAAATTTTTTCTGACGCCCTTACAGGAGTTACATGAATCCATTCATCTATAGAATATGTTTGTGTACTCGGATAGACGACATATATTGGATTCAATGCAAGGTCATGCATAACCGCCTTTATGGTTTCTCTTTTCTGGTGACATGTATAATTACTTCTTTTATATACACCCTCCGAAAATTACATCAACAGGTGGCGGTCAGTCACCTCTGTTGATAACAATTTCCGAAGATAGAAGTACCGATTTTGGTAAATTGACATGCGTCCGTCAGGTGATACGATGAAACAAAAGCAGGCAAAGAAAAAATCCGATAGCTGGATGGATCTTTATAAGAGAAAGGAACCTGAGGAGACCGAAGTGGAGTTGGGTAAGGAACTCCCTCATGGCCCTGTCCTTTTTTATAATGAACTGGTGATAGACCACTGTACAAATCCTCGCAATGTCGGTGAAATAGCCGATGCCGATGGGTATGCGCACATCGGCGATCCCTCCTGCGGTGATTACATGAAGTTGTGGATTAAGGTGGCTTCAGGCAGAATCGCCGATATTAAATTCCTGTCTTCCGGATGTGCGGGCGCCATTGCGACGAGCAGCATGACAACCGTACTGGCCAGAGGCAAGACCATTGAAGAAGCGAAAAAGATATCCGATGCCGATGTTATTCTTGCCCTTGAGGGAGTTCCCGGCCGCAACGGCAAATGTATTCTTTCCGGTACTACGGCATTACTCGAAGCGATCGGTGATTATGAACGCAAGGGCGGCCAGTCTAAAAAGAATGCATGAGATACCTTCAGGATACTTGATAAGGGAGTCGGTTATCCTCTGTGTTTATGCCGTTCCGCGAATGGTCCTTCCATCCACTTCCTGATACGATTGGCATCNNGCCTCATCGATGAATCCCGTTTTGGAAAGGCCGATCTGCCAGCGAGGGCTCCGGATCAGGCGATTGCTGTTGCGGAATTCCCGTGTGCGACGTCCTGTATGGATCGTGGCTTCTTTGCGGGTTGTAAAGTCTCGTATAAGACGATAACGATAGGCTGCGTCCACCATCCGCGCCAGGTCCCGGGCAGAGGACACGTTGCCGCTGGATATTCCGGAGGGATCATCAAAGCGCGTCTCGGTGAGTCCCAGTGACGCTGCTTTGATGTTCATGGCACTCACGAATGCGGTGAGACCGTCCGGATATGTCCTTCCCAGAGCATGAGCAGCGCGGTTCTCGGAAGCCATCAACGCTAAAAGCAGGGCATCTCCGCGTGTGATGAGGGTACCAACAGGGAGGCGAGAGCGGCTGTGGCGAAGGGTGTCCACGTCTTCGTGTGCGATGGTGAGCGATTCCTGGAGGTTCAATTTGGCATCCAGCACTACCATAGCGGTCATGAGTTTGGTGATGGAGGCTATGGGTAATACTGCCTCCGCGTGCTTACGAACCAGGCACTCACCTGTCTGTTGGTCTTCCACCAATACGGATGCGGAGCGCAGAACAAGCTTCTGAGGATGTCTATGGGCTTTGACACGTGAATAGTTGTTATGGGCGGTTGGGAAGCTCGCCGCTTCTGAGACTCCTATGGTCCCTTGGACCGCAAGCATAACCACACTCAGAAGGATTATAATTATCACCATGCCATATCGACGCGCCATACTCTCTCCCCATAGTTTTATTGCGATTCCATAGGTTTATATTTGTCGTTTCGTATACTAAATTGTGTGCAGTATTACCAGAATATTTTTTTCAATATCACCACCAGCAGGATCCATATATTTTTGATATTGTATCGTGTATCTGAATCCGGCAGCAAGTGCATTCCCCGTAACGTACTGCGGAGTAAGCGAATGAAAGGGTCATACTGAAAGATCCACTGCAGACCCATAAATCTTATAAAGTCATCCTTGACTGGCATCCAAACTCATGTTACCTGATTTTATCCCATGCTGTGTCAGCTTGAAAAGCAGGATATCGCCGGGATAGCGAAGCCATATATACCGCCGAAAGAGGAACACAACCATTTGATATCTGCTTTAATATATGTCATCCTGATAAAAATATTCAACTTACTGATATTATAAATTTAGTGTGAGATATACATTCCTTGAAGCAAACTGAAACAGAGTCCTTTTTTGGCGGTGTGATCAAATCGATGGGGCTGGTCTTTGGCGACGTAGGCACCAGCCCGATTTATACCCTTACCGTCATTTTTGCACTCACGAAACCAACCTACGACAACGTTCTGGGAATCCTGTCTCTTGTGGTTTGGACCTTGATAATCCTTGTTACCGTTGAATATGCCTGGTTGGCCACCAGTCTTTCCAGCAAAGGGCAGGGTGGCGAGATCGTGTTGCGGGAGATTCTGCTTTCCCATCTTAAATCCGGCCGCGCCATTGCCTTTGCAGGATTTCTGACGTTTATAGGAGTGTCGTTGCTGCTGGGGGACGGCGTTATCACCCCGGCCATCACGATTCTCTCCGCCGTAGAGGGCATGTTGATGATTCCCGGCATGGAAAATCTGAATCAAACGACGCTGATGATAATTGCAGCCGTCATTGCCTTTGGGCTCTTTGTTGCTCAGTCTCGGGGATCGGATCGCATTGCAGGGGCCTTTGGACCGATCATGCTGGTCTGGTTCAGCGCCCTCGCCCTGTCAGGCCTTGTTTCCCTGCTTACAATGCCGGACATTATCAAAGTTGTTAATCCCTGGTATGCCATTAAATTCTTCCAGTATCATGGATTTGCCGCTTTTTTCGTCCTCTCAGAAGTAGTCCTCTGCGCCACGGGCGGCGAGGCNNGGCAGGGGGTCTTCGCCATCCAGCATCCGGAATCGAAACACTATTTGTTCGGCATGGTCCAGAATCAGGTACCTTTTCTGTATATCCCCTTCCTCCTGCTGACGGTCATAGCCACGATCATTGCCTCCCAATCCATCATCAGCGGCGTTTTCTCCATTGTGTACCAAGGGATCACCACAAGATTGATGCCCCTGATGAAGATTGACTATACCTCCCACAGGCTTCAATCGCAGATTTATATCGGCGCCATCAACTGGGCGCTGATGATCAGTGTCATCTTCATGATATTCATCTTCCAAAAATCTTCGAACCTGGCAGCGGCTTACGGTATGGCGGTAACCGGTTCCATGACCATTACCAGCCTGATGATGATTATGGTTTTTTTTCATACTACCAGATGGAAAGTCCCAATTGCAATGACAGTCTGTCTGATCGATTTTATCTATTTAGCCTCGACCCTTAACAAACTTCCCTATGGCGCATACTGGGCTCTCATTATTGCCTCCGTTCCTTTTCTTATAATGTTAATCTACACGAAGGGACAGACTAAGCTCTTCCGGAGAATGATGCCCTTGGATATGGAAAGCTTTCTGATCAGTTATGAACAGGTCTATGGTAAAGGGAAGAATATCGCCGGCACGGCGCTCTTTTTTACTCGCAAAGGGCCGGTCATTTCTCCCTACATCGTCCATTGCATCCTTGGCAGTAACATCATTTATGAAAATAACGTTTTCGTATCTATAACCCGGACTGAAGATCCTTTCGGCATCGAAGCTCACTATCAGAAAGATTTCTCTCCCGGACTTCATCTCCTTGATATTGAGGCTGGTTACATGACAGTCATAGACATTTCAGAGTTGCTCAGGGAAAGCGGCATTCAAGAAAAGATCATTTTCTACGGTGTAGAGGATATCTCTACAAAAAACCCAATTTGGAAGGTATTCAGTATGATCAAGAAGGTGTCGCCAAATTTCGTTCAGTTTCACAAGCTGCCGGCTAGGAAACTACATGGAGTTATCACCCGAGTGGAAATGTAAACAGTCCTTATTGTTTATATTTATTGTCGATAAATGAGCTGGATTAACCTGTATTGGCTGGCTGTCAAGTGCTCACGCATATCTTTCGAGGTATCGAACGAATGAAAAAGACTTTCGTTTGAATAGGAGGGTAATGTTTTCCTGAACGATCACACGGCGGCCTGCTTCAAGAGATTGCATCAGTAAGCCATCTATCTTTACTATCCGACCATCATCGAGGACAACTGTGTATGCCTTCCCGATTGCCTCACCAGTCTGTGTTTTTTCAGCTTCTCTCGAAGTGCCTGGGATTGTGTGTGCGTGCATCTTCCTTTCAGTAAGAAACCTGCCTTGCACTGTCGTGGGTAACATCAGCAGCTGCATGAGTTTTTACCGTTCATAACGGCATGATGTGAAAAACAAGAACTTATGTTGACATCATTACATAATCCGTAATAATAAAAATCAAGAAATGAGATTTTAAAAGTGTATCCAAAGCGCCGGGATTGCGTCCTAAAAAATAATGTGAGGGAGGGAAAATGGCTGCGGTAAAATTAGCCGATAATGTGTACTGGGTTGGAGCAAATGTCCACACGGAAGACTTATTCGAGGGTATCTGGCCCACGCCGAATGGGGTGACTCTCAATGCCTACGTGGTGAAAGGGGAAAAGACTGCCGTCATTGAACTGGTCCGCGAATGGGGCGGCGCGTCGCTGACGCTCCTCCAGAATCTCAAGTCTCTGGGCATTACGCCCCATGACATTGACTATATTGTCTTCAATCACCTCGAACCGGACCATACGGGATTCACCTCTACGCTGCGCAATCTGGCGCCAAAGGCTGAGATTCTGTGCACGCAGAGAGGGGCCGCCTTAGTGGATGGCTTTTATGGCATCAAGGACAACGTGCGTGCGGTGAAGACCGGAGATACGCTCGATCTCGGACAGGGGAAAGCGCTGGCATTTACCGAGATTCCCCACGTGCACTGGCCTGAGACAATGGTGTCTTTCGAAAGAAGTTCGGGCATTCTCTTTTCAGGCGATGCATTTGGGTCTTTCGGCGCCTTCCGGGGAAGCATCTTCGACGACGAGCAACCCACGGTGAACAAATCTTACTGGGAAGCGGAAATGCTTCGCTACTATGCCAGCATCGTGGCGACGTTCTCGCCCCATGTTCTCAAGGCGATTGACGCCCTCAAGGATATCGACGTGAAAATGATCGCGCCATCCCACGGGTTGATCTGGCGAGGTTGCCCCCAGGCGGTTATCAATAAGTATCTCCGGTATGCGAATTACAACAAAGATTTTGCCGAACCGGAAGTGTGTGTCGTGTGGGGGAGCATGTATGGCAACACAGAAGTAATGCTGAGCGCGGTGCTCAGGGGGATTGCCGGGGAAGGAGTGCCCGTCAAGGTGCATCGCGTGCCCAATGAGGACGCTTCGTTCATCCTCGCCGACGCGTACAGGGCTGCCGGATTGATAATCGGCGTGCCGACGTATGAGTATTCCATGTTTCCTCCCGGCCGTTATATCCTCGAACTTTTTGTGAAGAAACATGTATGGTATAAAAAAGTCGGATTTTTCGGGTCCTATGGGTGGAGCGGCGGTGCCCAGAAGGACTTCGACGAGCTGTCTAAAAATATGCACTGGGACATCCTTGATCCCCTTACGTTCAGGGGGTACCCGACACCGGAACTCCTCGAGAAAGGCGAGCAGATGGGCGTCGCCCTTGCCCGGCAGGTAAAGGAGATATTGCCGAAAACGAGGGATGAGGAGTATTGAGGTTATCGCCTCATAAATAAAAATTCTTGCATTCGTTGCCTTCCCTGATGAAACAGCGCGGGTCTTCTGCGAGATAATCTCCCGTATACGCCCATGCCCTGCCTCTACAGCCACCGCAGATCTTTCGATAGCGACAGTCTCCACAGAGGCCTTTCAGCGTATGCTCGCGGTCTCTCAGGCTTTTAAAAACTTGAGATTCTTCGTAAATTTCTTTAAAATTCTTATCCCGGATGTTTCCCGCATTTACTTCAACAAACGGACACGGCCAGATATCACCGTTTGCCTTAATGTAGACGAAACCGCGACCGGCGGCACAACCATGAAACACATGTTCTGCAATTCTGGTGAAAAATCCATTTTTTATGCCCTTTTTTTCAAGAAGATAAGGCCAGTACTGCGGACCGGCAACGGGCTCAATGATCGCCCTGCTCATCTTCTGTTTCTGCGCGATCAGCCTGCTGAGATTTTCATTGGCTGATTTTTTCAGGGTNNGCGACTAACTGATACATGAGCATGATGCTTGCGTCCTGTGTGTTCACAAAGTCAATAAGTTCTGAAAGATTCTCCATGTTGTATTCCATGGCAGTCGTGTTAATCTGCAGGAGAATACCCGCTTTTCGGGTAGCTTCAATCGCCCGGAGTGCCAGGTCGAATGCCTTCGGTGATTTTCTGATGTAGTTGTGAATATCGGGGTCGGAGGCGTCAATACTGATGGCATTGCATACCACGCCGTGCTCCTTTAATTTCCA
>JAFNGM010000084.1:0-6935 GCA_017885225.1 Syntrophaceae bacterium
ACATTAAATGCGGAACGGGCAGTATGAAGGTTGTTGCTGGTGTGACGGGACTTTGCGCGATGTTCTTCCTTTTTGCACTGTGTCCGATGACTGCATACGCGCATCCGCCCAAAGAAGTAAAAATAGTCTACACTATAACCTCACAAAAATTGGACGTGAGCGTAACGCACGACACATCGTTTCCCGGTTTTCACTACATAAATAAAATTGAAATCAAAAAAAATGGTGTATCTGCGGGGGTGTATAATTATCAGAGCCAGCCCACTAAATCCGAATTTACCTATACGTACGATGTGCCGGCAGTTCAAGGCGACATACTTGAAGTCACGGCAGAGTGTAAAATCTCCGGATCAAAAACAGTGAAGGCGACTGTCGGTACACAGGAAAAGTGATCACGGTGAATACTCTCGATGCTTTTCTGCTTCTCCATGCGGGATTCATGATCATTGGGTTCTTGTCTATGGTCATGGGCGCTTCCGCGGCGATGTTTATGAGACGTAAAGCATGGTGGTTCAGGTTTCATAAGGGGGCAGGTTTTTTTGGGACATACTGTATTCTTGCAGGCGTTGTGGCCTCGGTATCCATGATTGCCCTTTCCGCCGGAGAACACTTCCGGATAACCCATCACTATGTTGGCCTCATAACTGCCGCGGTCGGTGTTTGCACACTTCTTCTGGGTATCGTTCAGTTTAAAGTCAAGGATCAGGCAGCGCGTATCAGATCCATACATCGCTGGTCCGGGCGCTTTACCCTCCTTATGGCATTT
Source organism: Syntrophaceae bacterium (assembly GCA_017885225.1). Lineage (GTDB taxonomy): Bacteria > Desulfobacterota > Syntrophia > Syntrophales > UBA2185 > UBA2185. The sequence continues at coordinate 767 of JAFNGM010000084.1, forward strand.
GTTGCGGTGGGATCCGGATTACTGATCATACTATGATGGGGACACGGTTTTCTGCTTATTAATTACGAATCCTCACATTTGGAGGTTTGTAAGGTCATGTTAGGCGCGATTGCGGGCATTTTATAAGGAAATACCCGGGATAATAATCAGCAATGTGAGAGCGCGACTGCCGGAAGAGGTTCTGCTGATCATAGACAAATTTAGCACGCGGTTTGGCATATAGAATACAAAGAAAGGATATCCACAATGAAGAGGAGAGAATTTTTAAGGATAGGTCTCATGGGGACAACATCGGCCATGCTGGGATTGGAAGGCATCGCTGATGCTGTGCAGCATGTATCGACGAGTCCCTTTGTTTTTCCATCCCCTGTCTATCGGACTCTCGGCCGCACAGGGCTGAAGATCACCGTCGTCAGCTTTGGAGCGATGCTGACGCCTGAGGCAGAAGTTATCAAGATCGCCTTTGAGCATGGCGTCAATTATGTCGATACGGCGCGACGATACATGGGCGGCAGAAACGAGGAGATTGTCGCGCAGGCGCTGAGGGGCATGCGGGATAAGGTGTATGTGGCGACGAAAACTCAGCCTGCCTCTAAGTCAAAAGAGGCTATAATCAAGGACGTAGAGACGAGTCTCAAGGCACTCAATACGGATTATGTTGACGTTATCCAGCTCCATAATCTCAGCAGCAAAGACCGGATATTCATTCCGGAGACCCGGGAAGCCCTCGCAAAATTGAGAGAGCAGGGGAAAGTGCGTTTCTTCGGGGTGACCACGCACACGAATCAGGCAGAGGTACTTCATGCGCTGGTAGATGATCCGGACAGGTTCTTCGACATGGCCCTTGTTGCGTATAACTTTAAGAGCGGCGATGAATTAAAAGAGGCGATCGCAAGGGCTGCCGGGGCAAAAATCGGCATTATTGCGATGAAGACACAGACGGGAGGATACGAAAAGGAAGCCCTGGGTCCGATCAGCGCCCACCAGGCAGCCCTCAAGTGGGTGCTCCAGGACAGGAATGTCACCGCCGCGATTCCCGGCATGCGGAACATGGCGGAACTAAGAGAAGATATCGCGGTGATGGGGATGCAGTTCGGCTATCTGGACGGGCTGATCCTGAAGCGCTATGGGAGCGCCATACGGCACCAATACTGCCATCTCTGCGCCGAATGCGAGCCGACATGCCCCAAGAATGTGGAGATCAGCACCATCAACCGCTGTCTCATGTATGCGGAGGGCTACAAAAACGCTGAACTTGCCCGTTCAACGTATGAAGAGATCCCCTCGGCGTTCTCCGCCTCTGCGTGTACTGACTGTTCGATCTGTGTCGCGAGGTGTGCGCACGGGCTTAATATTCCGGCGAAGATGGATAGGGCAAGGAAATTACTGGTATAGCAGGCTGTTGAAACGCCTCCCCCTTTGTCCCCCTCAGTGAGGGGGATAGGGGGAGGGTGCTTGCCAATATGGAGGGTATCAATGTATCGATCCAGGGTTACTTGCTTCATCATGATATGTCTTTTTATGTCCGTGTTCTGTGCGTTGGCTCCGGTCTTTGCTGCAGACAGTTCCATGGAAAATGTTCTGCCCGCCCGTGAATGTACGGCGGGATGGATCATGAAGGACAAGACGGCTCTCTTCACGAAGGAGACCCTGGCCGACCATATAAACGGGGAAGCGGAGCTCTATTTCCCCTATGGATTTGACCTGGCCGCTACGGCTACATATATGAACAGCAAGAACCCGGAAGTGTGGATTGTTGCTGATGTGTACCGGATGGCCTCACTGTTGGACGCGTTCGGAATTTATTCCAATTATCGAAAAGCAGATGCCGCGGGGGCAATGGTCGGTGCGGAGGGATTTAATTCTGTTTCCCAGTTTATGTTCTATCAGGGAAGATATTTCGTGAGGATTCAGGTCACGGGGACAACAGAACTGAGAGAAGATACACTCCTCACATGCGGTCGGGCCATTTCACGGAATCTCCCATTCAATGCCGCCTATCCCCGAGAACTTGAGGCATTCAGGATACCTGCTGTCGTGCCGAAGAGTGAGCGTTATATTGCGCAAAGTGTATTGGGGTATGATTTTTTCCGGCGTGGTATTACGGCAGTTGCAACAGTGCAGGGTGAGCGGGTGCAGGTCCTTGTGGTACCTGAGGATTCTCAGGATGGTGCGAGAAGAGCCTTTGACCGGTATTGTGCGTATCTAAAGGCGGAAGGAAAGGATTTACACCTGACGGAGAAACCGGACAAAAAATTCGTGAAAGCGTTTGATCCCCTGTATCGAGGGGTATACTTGGTACAGTCGGGCCGCTATATCGTCGGTGCGGTTCGGATGAAAGATCCCGCCGCATCGGAACAGCTTGTTGAGCAGCTGCGTGAGCGGATCGTGAAAGAGAAGGGAATTTTTTAGGGAGAGGAATTCTCGGTATGCCGACACACGTCATGATAAAAGTAGCTAATATCACACTGAGGGCAGAGCTCTTTGACACAGCATGTGCGAAAAAAATAGTTGAAAGACTTCCCATTGAAGCCAGGCCTGAGGAGTGGGGTGATGAATTTTATTTTACCATACCTGTCACCGATGCTCTCGATGAAACGGCGACCGTGAAGGTGAAAGTCGGTGATATCGGATACTGGCCGCCGGGGAAGGCGATGGCAATTTTTTTCGGCAAAACGCCTATGAGTACCGGATCAGATCCCGTTCCTGCGAGCGCCGTGAACCTTGTCGGTAAAATCATGGATGACGCGACCGTTTTGAAGAACGCAAAAGGCGCCGTTAAAATCAGAATAGAAATAGTATAGGATGCGTCGCGCCTCCTCTCTCGCATCATGCCAGTCCGCGGGGCGTGAAGTTTTATTATGGCGGGAATTATTCAGATAGTCGGCGTTATGGACCAGGACGAAGCTGATTTGCTTGTCAAAGCGGGGGTTCATCAGCTCGGTTTTCCATTTGGGCTTTCCGTCCACCGGGAGGACATCAGCGAAAATGCTGCGGCCGCCATAATCCGCTCACTCAAGCCTCCCGCATCTGCGGTGTTGATTACCTATCTCAGCGAGGCGGAAAAGATTCTGGAACTTTGCAGGAGAATCGGCACTACGAAGGTGCAGTTGCATGGGTATATATCTGTCGAAGAGATTCTCAGGTTGAACTCGCGTGCGCCTGATCTCACGGTCATAAAAAGCCTTATCGTGAAAGAAAATAACTATGCGGAGCTGGAGAATTGTGTCCTCTCATTCAGCCCCTATGTGGACGGATTTATCACGGATACGTACGACCCGGCGACCGGCGCCTGCGGGGCGACGGGCAAGACCCACAACTGGGATATCAGTCGCAGGCTCGTAAATATATCACCCAGACCGGTCATATTGGCGGGCGGGCTTAATCCGGGGAATGTTCACAGAGCCATAGTTCATGTGCGCCCTGCTGGGATTGACGCGCATACTGGTGTAGAGGGACCCCATGGCAGAAAAGACCCTGATCTTGTAAAGGCATTTGTCAGGGAAGCGACAAGGGCTTTCTCTCAACTTGAGTATAAAAAAGATGGATCTTCTCCCATTTAGTTGCGAAAAAAATCGAGGATTTAAGATCACTCGAATCCTCGACCCCTTGAATCCTGGAATCCTCCAAAACCACTAACAAGGAGTATAAACAGTGAAACAATTTACCGTTCGCACCGGTGCCAGATCTGAGATGATAGATATTACCGGCCGTATCAGAGCCCTGTTGAAAGAAAGCAAGATGCGAAGCGGCATCTGCCACGTTTTCGTTCCCCACACCACTGCTGCAGTGACCATCAATGAGAACGCGGATCCCGATGTTCCGCGGGATATCCTGATGGAGCTGGATAAAATTGTTCCCCTCAATGATCATTATCGGCATGGGGAGGGAAATTCAGCGGCTCACATCAAGTCTTCCTTAGTGGGAGCATCAGAAATGATATTTGTAGATGATGGTGAGCTGGTGTTGGGGACATGGCAATCTGTCTTTTTCTGCGAATTTGACGGCCCGCGGACACGAAAAGTGATTGTCAAGCTGACTCCGCTGGAATCGGTGAAGTAGAGACGATTTTGTATTTATCATATTAAGTCTCCCTGTTCCTTTCTCATCCGGATTCACAACAACCTGCTCTTGTTTGATCTGGGTGTTGGTACCATGAGGAGATTGTTGGAAGCGGGGGAAACTATTTCAAAAGCACTTGGTGCTGACACATTTTTATCCGGAATGCGAAACTGTTGATCTCAAGGCTGAATGCCGCAGGGCTTATAATGGTACTCTTACTCTCGCGCAGGACCTCATGGTAATTGACGTGACACGATTTCTATAACACCTTTCGCAGGAATTGCCCCGTCAGAGACTCTTTGCTATGGATGATTTCTTCGGGCATGCCGGAGGCGACAATTCTTCCTCCGCTTGGTCCCCCTTCAGGGCCCAAGTCAATGATGTAGTCGGCGCACTTAATCACGTCCAGGTTGTGTTCTATCACTACGATGGTGTTTCCCATATCTACCAGCCTCAAAAGTACATCCAGAAGCTTTTGAATATCTGCCGCGTGAAGACCAATGGTCGGCTCGTCAAGGATATAGAGCGTGTTTCTATTTGCCCGTTTCCCCAGCTCTCTCGACAATTTGATCCGTTGGGCTTCGCCACCAGAGAGGGTCGTTGCCGACTGCCCCAGCCTGATGTAACCCATTCCGACATCAAAAAGGAGCTGAAGCTTGGATCGTATTGCCGGAATGTTATCGAAGAACAACAAGGCCTGCTTTACAGACATGTCCAGGACATCGGCGATGTTTTTATCCTTGTATTTGATGTCCAGCGTATCGAGATTGAACCTCTTCCCGCGGCAGACATCACACGTCACATACACATCGGGGAGAAAATGCATCTCAATTTTTATTAACCCGTTTCCCTCACAGGATTCACACCGTCCTCCTTTGACATTAAAACTGAAGCGGCCCGGCTTGTAGCCTCTGATTCTTGCTTCGGGAAGCCCGGTGAAGAGATCACGGATATGGGAGAATATCCCCGTGTAGGTTACCGGGTTGGAGCGGGGGGTGCGTCCTATGGGTTGTTGGTTCATCATGATAACCCTTTCAATGCCCCCTAAATCGACAATCCGTTTCAGCTTCCCCATGCCTCCCTTATAGTGGTTGAGTCTCCGGGCGAGGGCTTTGTAGAGGGTTTCAATGACCATGGTGCTTTTGCCGGAGCCAGAAACCCCCGTGACCGCCGTGAGAAGGCCCACGGGAATCTTGATATCGATATTCTTTAAATTGTGCTCACAGGCTCCTTCCAGAACAATGAAACGGGTAGGCGATGGCCTCCTTTTTTCCGGGACGGATATGCACAGCTTGCCTGAAAGGTACATCCCCGTGAGTGATGAAGCGCATTTACTAATCTCTTCCGGAGTGCCCTGGAAGACAATATTGCCGCCGTCTGCACCCGCACCAGGTCCCATATCGATAATATAATCGGATGACATCATCATCGCTGCATCATGCTCTACGACAAGTACCGTATTGCCCATATCCCGCAACCGTTTGAGGGTGGAAATGAGCCTTGCGTTATCCCGCTGGTGAAGGCCTATGGTCGGTTCATCGAGGACATATAAAACGCCGACGAGTCCCGATCCGATCTGGGTTGCCAGCCTGATTCGCTGGCCTTCACCGCCCGAAAGGCTTCCCGATGCACGGTCCAGACTCAGGTAATCGATGCCGACATCAACGAGGAACCTGAGCCTTTCTTTGATTTCTTTAAGGATTCTTTCGGATACCAGGGTGTCCTGGCGCGACAGCGGCAACGACGAAAAAAACTCCAGACATTCCTTGACCGAGAGCGTGCATACATCATTGATATTTTTGCCGCCTACCGCCACTGACAGACTTTCTTTCTTCAGCCGCGATCCCTGGCAGACCGGACACTCCTGTAAATTAATATAGCGGGCAAGATCCATTCTTACGGCATTGGAATTCGTTTCCCTGTAACGGCGGTCGAGCTGGTTGAGAAGACCTTCAAAAGGCCTGCTGTAAAAATACCGCCTGCCCCCTCTGTCGAAATAGAAGCGTATCATCTCGTTTCCAGAACCATGAAGAAGCATCGCCTGGATATCTTTGGGCAATTTATTGAAGGGACAGTTGACATCGAAATGATAATGCTCGGACAAGGC
>JAFNGM010000084.1:7050-13074 GCA_017885225.1 Syntrophaceae bacterium
GCGACGTCGATACGGACTAATCCATCGGAAAGGTGAGAAGCAATTTCCAGGGAATCCCTGAGACGACTTCTGATGCCTTCCTTGATAATTAATCGGTCAATGACAACATCAATATCGTGCCGCTTGTTTTTGTCCAGAGAAATGTCCTCACCAAGTTCGCGCGGCTGTCCATCAATACGAACCCGGACAAACCCTTCTTTCTGGAGTTTCCTTAATTCCCTTTGGAACTCCCCTTTTTTTCCTCGGGCAATGGGGGAGAGAATGCTGATCCTCGTTTTTTCGGGCATGCCGAGGATACTGTCAACCATCATATCTATGGTCTGGGAATGAATTTGCCTGCCGCATTGGTAGCAGTGAGGAACGCCGATTCTTGCGTAGAGAAGGCGCAGATAATCATAAATCTCGGTAACGGTCCCCACGGTTGATCGGGGATTATGGCTCGCTGTTCTCTGTTCAATGGCGATGGCGGGAGAGAGGCCTTCAATGGATTCAACATCAGGTTTGTCCATCTGGCCGATGAATTGCCGGGCGTAGGCGGACAGGGATTCCACATAGCGTCTCTGACCTTCAGCATAGATGGTGTCAAATGCAAGGGACGACTTGCCGGATCCGCTGACCCCGGTGATGATAACCAGTTTATCTCTCGGAATATCAATAGTGATATTTTTTAGGTTGTGTTGAGATGCTCCCTTTATTCTTATATAATCCATAATACAGGGAATAGTGATCAGATTAGGTAAGAGATCAGGTTCCTGAACCCTTACCCATGTTTTTTATAGTTTTATTTCAATGACTGACTTTTTTCTTAATTCTTTAATCCACTCAAGATATTTTTTATCCCACTTGTCTTCTTCAATCTTGGCTTTGATTTCTTCACGAACGGATTCAATGGGTTTAATACCGGCGCCTCTTTTATCAATCACTTTGATGATATGAAAGCCTATCGAGGATTCAATGACGCCGCTCAACTCGTCTTTTTTCAAACTAAAAGCTGCACTGTCAACGACAGGCTGCATAGACCCCTTTTCCACAAATCCGATATCTCCACCGGCTGCAGCGGGTCCCTGGGAATACCGGGAGGCGATTACATCAAACGACTCTCCTTTTTGAAGGCGCGCAAGGATTGCATCCACTTCCGCCCTGAGATTTGTCTTGACTTTTTCATCGGCGCCCCTGGGGAAGATGAGGAGAATTTGCTTTAACCTCACCGCTTCTTTACCTTCATAGTTTTCCCGATTCTGCTGGTAATATTCTCCTATTTCTTCTTCAGTAATCATAATCTTGGACTTTAATTCATGCCTGACCAGTTTCATTCTCAGGAGATGTTCTTTGACGTCTTTCTTGTGTGCCTCAAAAGTAGAGTTCTCTTGGGCAAGGTTGTTGAGAAGGTCTTCCATCGTATACTTTTTCCTGGCGAGGAGGTTAGTGATTGTTTCCATGACTTCCTCATCTTTCACGATCAAGCCTGCTTTTTTTGCTTCCTGGTCAATCAGGATGTTCTCAATCATTTTGTTCAGCATCATCAATCTATTGTCCGCGATGATCTTTTCCTTATCCGGTCCCCGGTATGACTCCTCCATCTTTTTCCTGTAAGGTTCGAAGGTATTATTCAACTCCATAAGCGTGATCACATCGCCGTTGACAATGGCAATAATCCTGTCGGTAATTTCGGCATGCACGGGCATGGAGAATGAGATCCACACGGCAAGAAGACAGCATAATATTTTCAGCATAATTCCTCGTTATTCATGTGCATGATTCAGCGTAATAGTCACTTTTTTCAAAAGTTCCCGGTCTATGGTGATTGCCGCCCTCGACCGCAGTTCCTCCAGCCACCGTACATATGCCTTTTCTTCTTTCTTTTTCCGGAGATCGTGTATGACTTGTTCTTTCATATCACTCCACGTAATTTTTGTCCCCTCGATTCTTTCGATGATTTTAAAAATGTGATACCCGTAAAAACTTTTAATAACCGGACTGATTGCGCCGGGTGGCTGAGAAAAAAGAGCGGCATCAATCTCTTCCGGCATGATGCCCTGGCTGATGAATCCAAGGTCACCGCCTTTCGCGGCTTCAGGACCAATGGATTCTTCCCGCGCAACTTTACCAAAATCCTCGCCGCTCTTCAACATATTCAATATCATGTCCGCTTTATCCTGTTCGCGAACAACGATCTGAGCAACATGTACCCTCTTTTCCTGAGGATACATTCTTTTATGGGCGCTGTAGTACTTCCTTGCTTCATTCTCTTTCACTATTATGTGCACGTGTACTTCGGATGCAATCAGCTTTTCCAGAAGCATTCGCTTTCTGAGCGCTTCTTTCCAGGTGCTATAGTTTACTTTTTGTACCGAGACCATCCTTTCAAAGCCTTCTCCTGAATAGCTTTCCTTAATCTCTTCAATTTTCCTTTCCAGTTCCGCATCGCTGACAGAGAGGGAAAGCGCTCCTGCGCGGAGGAGCATTATCTTCTCATCGATAAGGGCATGTAAGGCCTCTTCTTTCACACGGTCGCTGTCCTCTGGAGTGAGCGATGATCGCTCTATTACCGCACTCAATCCTGTCGCAAAGCTTTCATTGAACTCACTGATGGAAATTTTTATGCCGTCAACAGTTGCGAGCGGTTTTGCAATATTCTCCTGGCAGCTGCAGATGCCGATGATAAAAAAGACACAGAAAAAAGAATACCGCCTGGATAAAGATGTTTTCCACATAATAATCTATTCAATTGATCAGGCTTTGCAGCAGCTTCCTCGCCTGTTCCGTGATCTCCCGCGCCCGGAGATCCGGCATGAAGACAGTGAGTTTGAAATCGGGGGAAAGCGCGACTCCCTTTCTTCGGGTAAGTTCCAAGATTTTCGATGGATTCACGGGGCTCTCCGGATGAAAATCAATAAACATCTTTTCCCCGTCGTACCTCATTTTTTTTCCTCTGATAGTCGCAAGAAGATTCCTGACGTATATAACATCAAAGAGATTTTCTGCTTCCAAGGGTACCGCTCCGTAGCAGTCGATAAGTTCCTCCTTGATCTTTATCAAATCTTCGTCAGTCCCTGCCATGGATAATCGTTTATATGCCACGAGCCTGCGGTGGACATCAGGTATGTAACCCTCGGGTATAAACGCCGGTAAGCCTAAATGTATTTCCGGCCTTACCTCCTTCTCCGGCATTTTTTCTCCTTTGAGTTCGCGAATGGTCTTTTCCATGAGCTCTGTATATAATTCGTATCCTACCGCGGCAATCTGCCCTGACTGTGATGTCCCCAGAATGTTTCCTGCGCCCCTTATTTCCAGATCATTCGTGGCGATCCTGAAACCGGAACCGGGTTCGGAATAATCCATTATCACCTGCAGCCGCCTCTGTGTCTCCCGCGACAACATGGATCCTTTAGGAACCAGGAGGTACGCACACGCTTCTTCCTTGGATCTCCCGACTCTGCCTCTGATTTGATAGAGTTGCGCGAGGCCAAACCGATCCGCCCGGTTGATGATGATCGTGTTCGCTGTCGGAATATCGAGGCCGGAGGCCACGATTGATGTACACACAAGGACATCATGATCCTGCCTTATAAATTTTGTCATGGCATCTTCTATATCTTTCGCCTTCATGCGGCCGTGGACAACGCCCACGTGTGCCTCCGGAACAAGTTTTTTCACCAGCCTGGCGATGGTGTATATCGATTGCACCCGGTCATGGAGGAAAAAAACCTGACCGCCTCTGCCCAGTTCCTGCCTGATTGCGTCTCGTATTATGTCTTCATTAAATTCAAACACATACGTTTTGACAGGAAGCCTGTCCTCGGGAGGTGTATTGATAATGGATAAATCCCGGATGCCGACAAGAGAAAGGTGCAGAGTCCTTGGAATGGGTGNNATGGCGATATCTACAGTCCCCCGGTGTATTCCTTCCACAATCTTTTTTTGTTCCGCCTTTGTTCTCAATCGGTTGAGAACTTCCACGCAGACGGGATAATCCTTCAATCTCCGCGAAAAAGTGTGAAAGTGCTGTTCAGCCAAAATCGTTGTGGGAACGAGGATCGCAACCTGCTTTCCTTCCATTGCCGCTTTGAAGGATGCCCTCAGCGCGATTTCCGTTTTTCCAAACCCCGCGTCTCCGCANNCATAGGTTTGTCGTTCGCCATGTCCTGAAGCACGTCTTCGATGGATCTGGACTGGTCGGGCGTTTCCTCATATTCGAAGGTTGAGCTGAATTCGTCATAAATCCTGTCGGGCGGCGAAAATGAATGCCCATCCATTACCTCGCGGGCAGCATAAATAGAAACCAGTTCCTCAGCAACTTCACGTACGGACTTTTTAACTTTCTCTTTTACCGCTTCCCAGGATGAGCCTCCCAGCCTGTCAATTCTCGGGACAGAACTCTCCGGACCTATATATCGTTGTATCTGTTCGAGACGGTCTACCGGTATATAAAGTTTATCACCCTCCAGATATTCAAGGAGGAGAAAATCATTCTCAATGTCACCGACGGAAAGTTTTTGCAGCCCCCGGTATAATCCAATACCATGGTCCGTGTGGACCGCGTAATCTCCTTCCTTCAACTCGCCGAACGACTTCAGGAAGAACCCTTCCCGCGCGGGTTTTGTGCGCCTGCGAGGTGCTTTTTTGCCGAATACTTCCTCGTCCGTAATCACAATCAGCTTCAGATCGGGCACACGGAATCCTCCCGTAATTTTGCCTTCTCTGATAATCAGTCGACCCTTACCGACATGCTGTTCAAGATCGGATGCAAAAGGAATATCTGCCCTGCTCGCAGGGAGGTTATACTGTTCCAGCAAGTGGCCTATACGATTCACCTCTTCCTTTCCTGTTCCCAGGAATGTCACCAGATTGCCTTCCTGAAGCCATCCCCTGATCTTGTCCACAAGGGGGCTCAGTAACCCGTCTCCATCGTCCGGCTTCTGCAACGTTGTCACCGGCTTCAGATCCGTATCCGGATGAGCTTTCATATCGAATACAGGGGCGTCGCTTTCTTCACTCTTGTAAGATTCCATGTGGAGAGCTTCCAGGTATATTTTTTGAAAATCATTACATCGATGGAGAAAGCGTTCTTTCGTGAGATAGTAGGCGTTCTTTTCTAAATAAAATTTTTCTTCTTTGCGGGCCTTGAGCAAAAAGCGATCGATATCATTTTCAACATCAGTTTCTACCTGTTCGATCATGGGAAAATCGTCAAAAATAAGGAGCGAGTTCCCCGGCATGTAATCAAAGAGGGTACTGAGTATTCCCGGGGAACCATCTTTTTCTGGGTGCAAATCCTCATTATGCCCTATTCCCTCTTTTGTGATCCCCGCGAACGATTCATAAAAAAGGGGTAAGAACATGGGATTGAGCGAGGAGATAAGATTGTTTTCCATCATCTCAATGAGGCGTGTTCTCATCATACGGGGAATTTCCAGTTCGAGGGCCCGCTGCTTGATATTGTCTATGGCGCGTTTCTTCCTGTCTTCCGTCAGGATTAATTCTCTCGCCGGAAGCAGGGTGAATTCGATCAGTTCACCCGTCGATCTCTGGGAGATGGGATCAAACTCTCTGATTGATTCCAGTTCGTCCCCGATGAATTCCATCCTGAAAGGGTAATTCACTGCGGGGGGGAATACATCTACTATATGTCCCCGCACGCTGAACTGGCCTTTTTCATCGACAAGAGTGACTCTCTGGTAGCCGCCTGCCGATAATTTGTACACCAGCATGTTCCTGTCTATGGTATCCCCGATGGTAATTTTTTCAGTGTAATTTTCGAAAACTTTTGGGGGGATGACCTTTTGCATTATGGCCTTCAGGGGAAGCACAATGACAGCCTTTTTTCCCCGTAANNAGGTCGTAAAGAACCTCCATGCGGGCCAGTTCCACCTCCCGCTGGAAAGAGAACATATCCGCAGAAAAAAAGTCCCACGGCGGATACAGGAGAGCTTGGCTTTCTCCGTTGAGGAATAAAGAAAGATCCTGCCGAATATGCCGTGCTTCCTTTTCCGTCGGAGCTATCACGATCAATGATCTTTGTAA
>JAFNGM010000084.1:13108-13303 GCA_017885225.1 Syntrophaceae bacterium
TTCTCTACAATTTTTCTCACGAACTTTTTTCACACATATTTACGAAACGGCAAGCATCCTGTCTAAGGCCTTTTTCGCCGGAATGCCTGTTTCTTCCGGCACTTTGATGACATGCTTCATTTCAATCAATGCCCGCCATATATCTTCAAGGGTTATACATTTCATGGTCTCACAGATCAAATTATCAGATGCAGG
>JAFNGM010000085.1 GCA_017885225.1 Syntrophaceae bacterium
GTGTTCGGCCTTCTTCCATAAATTCATCATGTCCAGAAACAATGTTGCGTGAAGCTCTTCTGAATATCTGAATAAATTAGTTTCCCGTAAATCGACGCAGTGGACACCGCGGTAGCAGATAAAAAGCATAGCCTTCCCAGTGCGTGACTTTCCTCTTTCCTGAACGGCATAAAATAGCAGCATTGGTATGTATCGGATGTCACGATGATCATGTATCCAGGTAAGAAGGACATACATTGCGCAGATTAACCACTGCTCGTCAGTCAGGTAAGCACACGGTCGAAGGAAGGCAAGAACATCGTTGAAAAGGTTATCGTCGTTGGCTTGAAACCAGTTTTTAACCTCTTCTGCAGGTGCTAATCGAAAAGAAAAGTGCGTATATCCAGGAGGACGGACGGTGATCTTTTCACCTTCAGCGGACTCGGTGTTGATGGTATGATAAACTTCAAGCTTGTTATTATGTAGGACCAAGAAGGCCGGGACACCGTCATCATCGACAAGATCAATCAAACCTGGAAAGTTCGCCTTCAAGACAATTTTCGGATCTTCCGGCGCTTTTTTCTTCCGTTTCCCCGGATACTTCAAGCGCTGAAGTTCATCGATAAATCTCTGCACCCTCTTCAGGTCTATTTCTTTTATTTTATGGATAAAGCTGCCTGCGCCACGGAGAACCTTACCTGACGCAATTTTTTCCTTTGCACGCTGGTACATGGCAGCCGTTCGCCTGCTATCAAATTCGTCCCTGAATACCAAATGAAAAAAGTCGCTAATCTGTTCTTCGGAAAAACCTTCTTCTATGAGGAAAGCCATGAACGACATATCAACGTCGACATCACCGGACAGCTGTTTCGCGAGATATGCCTCCCCCACTGTGTACGACAGGCAAAGGCCCACCTGGTAAGGATCTTTGCTTTCGTAAGGGAGTAGTTCATCCGATAATTTTGGAGGATTAGCAAGGCTCTCGTAGTTCAGCCAGGTACGCCCGTTGATCGGTGGCTGTATAACGTAATTCCGCCCCGATGCTCTGTAGGTGACAGGGACGCCTAATGTTGTAAACTGTTCCGACTCGCCCAGGAGACCAGCATCACTCGTAAAAACATACTGGCGGCCTCGGTTCGTGATATTAACAGCTGGCGTAATGTCATTCTTGCGGCATAAAAATTCGATAATCTTGATGACGTAAGGGACCTCGGTATCGATGATATGATAGCCTGGCGCCACAACCCAACCAACCCAGCCATCGGCCGCACACCACTTCATAATGTCGTCGAGAACCGGCGGGACATAATTCTCTTTCATGAAGCCATTGTGACAAGGCTCTTTGGCTGTCCGATAATCCTTCAAAGAATTATAAGCAGCGCTGTATCCTTTAAGTAAAACCGCATCGAAATTAAGCAGCTCGTATTGGCGAAACATTTCCAGCATCATCGTCTTAGCCTTCCATAAATGAATCAATGGTCTTGACGGGGTTTTCCCGAAGCCATGCTTCAAATTCGGCGCGGTCATATAATACCTTTGATCCACGCTTATAAAACTGACAGCCCTTTTTCTGGTGTCTCATGTTTGCCAAAGTCCCCGGCGCGAATCCGCCCAGGTGCGCCGCTTCAATTGCCGTTAAAAAACTCTTTTCAATATTAACTGTGTTCATTCTCATGGTTTTCATCCCTCCTTATTTTCTATGATTTGAAATATGATGTAATGATACTAATGCTAAGAGTATGCCAGACATAAAAAAAGCGATTACGCGCTAACGTAACCGCTTATAATTGCAATTAAATTATCTTATTGCCGTCTAACTATGCAATGGTTGTTGATTCTGTGATTTGATAAAAAGTGTCACTATTAGTGACAGTTAATATTAGATTAGTAACAGTTTCTTTAGTTTCTTGATAAGGTTTGTTCTCCCCATTTCGGCTATTCGTGCCGCTTCTGATTTATTGCCATCTGCTTGTTTTAGCAATTTTTGAAAATAAGTCTTTTCAATTTCATTCATTCTTTCTTGAAATTTATTATAGGGCATTGAGTAAATGTCAACTTGATTTTTTATGGATTTTGGCCTGGGTGGTGGATCTAACAAATTATAATTTGCATTTATATTCTGATCAGTAATCTGACAAAATATTTTCAATCCTTCAAATTCTCGATTAAAGTCTTTCGGTATGTCTTTGAAGGCCGGTGTCGTGTCTTTATAGTTAAGGCTCAAATTGAACACGTTCAAAATTTTTTCAACTTCTTTATATTCAGGAATGTTAATACGGGTCAAAAGCCAGGAGGATGGTTTTCCAAAGTGCACCTCTTTGTGTTTTTTTCTTAAAAACTTATATTCATCTCCTTGATTCTCAATTTCACGGACGTTTCCAGGCCAATGATAAGCCATTGCCTGGAGAACTTCATATTTGCTCAGAGTTTCCATTGACGCGCTGATGAGGTCTCTAAAATAGTCTAATATATCTTGCCGCCGCTCATATAGAGGGGGTATATTAAAACAGTGGAAACGGTCAAAAAAATCTTCTCTGAAAGCCCCGCTTTTTTTATTGGTCGTGCCGATGATTTGAGCATTAGTATTCTTTATGTCCGTTGATCCTTGCCGGTTATATTGCCCGTCCTCAATTACGGTCAGGAGTTTTGCTTGAGCTTCTTGTGGCATGTCACCTATTTCTTCAAGAATCAATAGGCCGTCTTCTCCTATGGTTTCAAAAAATCCTGCGCGGTTTGTAGCTCCGGTATATGCGCCCTTCATGGTTCCGAATAATTCTGACGCTATAAGTTCTTTAGGAAATACAGACGCGTTTAATTTTCTGATATTTTGCTTTCGAGTTAAATTTGAATTATTTTCAAGATAGCGGTTTTCGAAAATATCTCTAAAAACAGACTTACCGACGCCTCGGTCTCCCATTATGATTAGCGGTTTTCTTCGACCTACGGGTGATTTGAATAAAGTTTCAAATCGTAATTCAAAATTCTGTTTGAGTTCATTTAATCCTGGCGGGAATATTGGTTTTGGTTTCTGTGTTTGTGCTTTCATTACTTGCCGTCTCCTGTCACGGTCCTGATTGTAACCGGGGAAAGCGGCTCAGGATTGCCGCCGTTCGGTCTGCATAACCTATCCCCGGCAATATATGTTATTTTGATTCGTTAATACTCACAACCTTGCCGTTTTTTCCATTTAACGCAGTTTCCAGGCCTTTGATTGCTTGCCTTTTGTGATCCGCTGTTAAGTGACTATATCTCATAGTCATGGCAAGGCTCTTATGTCCTAAAAGCTCCCCTATGGTCTGTATCGTTTCCCCTCGAAGGGCAAGCCATGAAGCAAAGGTATGACGTAAAGAATGGAAGGTTATTTTTTGCCGCCGATCTGTTATACCCTGGTTAAGATTCAGGCTATCGGCGACCCGGAAAAAGGTATTAGAAACGCCCGCGATTTTCTTTTCTGCATTGTCTGTTTTCTTTTTTGCTCTACCTGTAAAAACAAAACTCTCAGGCTTTTTCGGTTTCCTCTTCAAAAGAATTTCTTTGACAGCCCCTGTCATATAGACTTTCCTTGACGCCTTATTTTTTGGGTCTGATATATTTATCAACTCGTTTTCTAAGTCCAGGTCATAACCCTTTAGATTGAAGATTTCCCCGGCTCTCATGCCGGTATGAAGCGAAATCAAGGCCATATCGTGTATTATTGGGGATTTCGTTTTTAGTTTCATCAATAGATTTTCGGCTTCCTCATAACTCAAAAACCTTTCTCTCTGATTCTGCAAGACCGGCATTTTTACGCCCTTGATAGGGTTTTCCCCTTTGTAAAGATTCCAGGCTTTCGCCTTATTGAAGATTTCCCGTATAATGACAAGGCAATGTTTAACAGAAGCCGGGGCAAGCCCTTTCTTGCTTAAGTCAGATTTGAATCTCTCAATATCAAATGATGTAATCTCATTCAGCCGTTTATTATCAAAACAACCCTTTATATGTTTTGTGAATCTGTATCTTTCAATGATGCCTTTCTGTACCCTGTTTTCTTCAGTCCACTTCAAATAATCTTCAGAAACATCCTTAAAGAATGGTGCTTTTACTTTCGCTCGTGGAAGTTCCTCTCCATGCTGAATAGCTATGATTCTTTCATTGCGGATTTGTCTTGCAACTTCTATTGAATAACCTTGAGACTTCCATCCTATCTTTTCCCATATCTTTTTTCCGTCTTTTTTGTAGCTAATGTCATAAACTATGTCTGGCTTCCCGATCACTCTTTCGGCTTCCCTTTCATATACTCCCGGAAACTGGGTTGCATGACGCCTTGTCTTTTCAGAATATTCTTTCTTTTTTTTGGCCATCTTTTGCCTCCCTTCAGTTCGTGTGCTACCCTGTATGCTACCCTCTAAAGTTAAAATTGATGATTTATAGTGAAATTAAATCCAGATGTATTTTGTATAAGATACTTATATTATATATATAATTATGTCAAGTGATTTTTAATGAGAGGGGTAGCAAGAGGAGTGAGACTGGACTGAAAATCCAGGTGTCGGNNATTCTGCCCTGACCCACCATGATTTTAAGGGGTTGCGCATCGGTTGCAATCCCTATTTTTTTGATTGTAACGGTTTGGCCTTTATAACAATTTCCTGTTTCCGTGCGGCTATCTTCGAATCAGCATCACCGACTATGTTGTATCTATCAAAGACCGATCGAATTTTGTGTCCGGATATCTGCATTGCAACCCTTTTGAGAATACCGGTGTAATCTATGTTTCGTATCGCCATTCTCCGGAAATCATAGAAAAGACTCGGCCCTATTCCGTTGAGGCTTGAATAAATGACTGATGAGGAGGTCCTTGCAATAATTATTTTCTCTACCTATCATTTTGGTATATATTGCCGTGAACAATTAACCTGAGAAACGGGTATGAACTCAAAAAGGTATAGAGGGCTTATTTTTCTTGTGCTGATGGCCGTCTTTAGCGTCAGCATGAGTGCTTGTTCATCTGGAACCAGGCTGCCACGTCTTGCAAGTGATGCGGTTATTCTGGCCTTTGGTGATAGTTTGACGTTTGGAACTGGGGCAGAACCGTCGGAGAGCTATCCTGTTGTCCTGGAAAAACTGATTAGTCGAAGGGTAGTGAATGCGGGTATCCCCGGTGAGGTGACCGGCGAGGGTTTATCTCGCCTGCCAAAGGTGCTGGATAAAGAGAAACCGGCCCTGATGCTCCTTTGTCATGGGGGTAACGATCTGCTCCGACGTTTGGACCAGCAGCAAACTGCACACAATCTGCGGGCGATGATTCGGTTGGCACAGGAGAGGCGAGTGCCTGTTGTTCTCATTGCGGTGCCTTCCCCCGGGATATCTCTTTCGCCACCTCCCATGTACCGTCAAATAGCCATAGGGTTAGAAATTCCCCTTGAAGAAAAAATTGTGGCCACCGTTCTGTCCGATGGTTCTTTCAAGTCGGATTATATCCATCCCAATGCCACCGGGTATCGTCGTATGGCGGAGTCCCTTGCAACTCTTCTTAAGAAGAGTGGTGCAATAGAGTAAACCGCTCTCGCGAAAAAATGTAGCACCTATCGAATTCCGTAATTCCGGGGAATTCCGGGAATTCACATAGTAGTGGGGATTAATATAAACTGTGCATTACGAGTCGAAAGAGAGTAACGAAAAAATCAGCGGTAAGCGTAGCGAGACTTTTGAATTGACTTGTTGAGAAACGGTATGTTCTCCCGTTGTCGTCTGCCGATAGCCAACCATACCTCCTCTTGGGGCATAGACAAAAAAGGGATTCATAGAGATCATATTATGCCAATTTTTTGAAGATATCTATCATGCAATTTCGTAAGCAAGATGATCGCAACAGTCGAGCCTATTAGACACCAGAACATATCCGTTTGCGTGTCCCAGATATAACCTTGTGTTCCCAGGAAAGCTTCAGTATCAGTCGGATCGGAAAGGGAGGCCAGCCATTCAATGATCTCATATAGCGCTGAAAAAGCCAGAGGGACAGCGATTGACACAAAGCCAAGCCACTTGCCATGCCGTAGCGGTGACGTTCTCGCCATAATTTCGCGCACATATATCGTTGGACCGAAACCCTGCATGAAGTGCCCGATCTTATCGTAATTATTACGAGTCCAGCCAAACCAATCTTCCATCCAAAAGCCTAACGGCACTTTGGCATAAGAGTAATGGCCGCCCAGAATCAGTATCATGGCGTGGATTGCGATGAGAGTATAGGTTAGATTGGTCAACGGGAATCTTTTATATGTAAGTAGGATAACCGGTAAAGCAATCATGAACGGTAAGGTTTCTAAGACCCAGGTAAGGCGGGTATCGTGCGGTTCAATTCCCGACCAAGCCCAAAAGGCCAATACTATGATTAACAATATGATGAGATACCTTTTTGATGACATATCAACTTCCCTACATTTGTTGGCCCCAGTCCTTCATGTAACGGTTTGACCATATCATAATTCTGTAAAATCACATCATTGATAACGACTTGAAATTAAGCATCTTCATCGAGGCTGACATTTTACTGACTTAAGGAAGGAGCAAACAAAGCTGTAATAATTAAATTTTTCTAAAGCAGTGGTGCTGAATCTGAAGAAACTCTTTTAGAGAAAGCACTATGAATGAATATACACAGAGGAAAGTAAGATGTGAGGTTGATCATGACAAAATCCATTCAGCAGGTTTGTCTCTCTTACTGGCTCTTCCTCCGCATGTCCGGGAATCCCATTATTATATGCAGCTGAATTTCAAAGGATGAACAACATGCTTATAGAAGCCGCTGCAAATGATCAGGTCATCGACTTTCTTAAAATACACCTTCTTAGGTAGCACCTCTTTGGTTACCGGGTTGGACCATTTGTATTCCACCCACCCACTACCTTGAGTATTGGCAGTTTCGAGAATCTCCTTGATGAAACTCTTTCCATCAGAATCCCTGAGGTCACTGAAATCCTCCCCGACAAATCTTTCATTGACTCCATGTGCAAGCATGGTTCCTTTAAGGTTTAACACATAAATATACATTTCATCTTGAACAAACTGTCCATTGTGATTTGTGTATTCTGCCAAAGCGATTCTTTTTCCAGATGCCTTATAAAAATCTACGGCTTTATCTACCCATTTTTGGGCGTCTTCTACATTTCTTTTACTCATATTGCACCACCTTAATACGGATCGATGGACTCTTGACCAGTCCTTTTATAACTTATACCATATTTAAAGTTAGAATTCTGCCATTTTGATGATCCTTTTATATGAATACCGGGATATAAATTCTTCGTTTATTAACGACTGGAATATTGCATTGATGGGATGAATCAGAAAATCAACAGTTCAGGAAGAAAGAAGGGGGGTTGAAAACACCTACCTATCAATGTCTTCCGGTTTGGAGATGAAGTGAGGATTGCCGATTATAACCTACATTAGTGGGATGGCAAAGCCACCGTGGTTATTTCCGTAATAAATGACTTTCTGGAGATAAGGTCTTACAGAATCCGTACTACTTTGAGAAATACGATAGATACGGACAAAGGATTTAGTGCCTAAATCCGGCATCCCTCTTCAAAGTATTTGCGATTCATGAATCTCCCCAGGTTCAGAGCGAGGATTTCGAAGAAATCCTTTCTCTTTCCGGACAGCCTTTTGGCTATTGAGGAAAGAGAATAAAACCTCTTGTAGGCAGTTATGTATCCCTCCATAAGCTGGCTTTCCGTCATGAGGGCAGGTTTAAACACAACATGGTTAGCGTCATATCTTGACCAGTCCTTATGCAGAATGCGGCCATCCTCCTCCATTTTTTTAAAGAGGCGCGTTCCGGGAAAGGGGGTCACGATATAGAAATTGGCGCCGCCAAGCCTGTTGTTCATGCAGAAGCTCAGGGTGCGATCAAAAACGCTTTCGTCATCATTATCCAAGCCGAACATAAACGATCCGAAAATATTTATCCCTTTTTGATGTATGAGGGAAATGGATTCAGCATATTGTTCGACAATATTTATTTTCTCCTTTTTCATGGCCTTCAGGTTCTCGGGATTCGTGCTCTCAAAACCGACAAAGATCCACGTGCAGCCGCTTCGCGCCGCTAAATCAAGGAGCTCGGGATTATGGGCCACCAGGACATCTCCTTGTCCGTACCAGCGCCTTTTGAGGGGGATCATTTTTTCAAACAGTTCTTTGGCCCGATGGGGATGTCCAAACATATTGTCGTCGATGAAGAGAATATCACCGGGAGGCATGGACTTAATCCCTTCGATAACCTCCTCGACGGGGCGGAGACGAAATTTATGACCCCAGAACTGGCTCACGGAACAGTACTCGCAGTCGTGGGGACAGCCACGGGCCGTTTCCATGATGTTGCTGAAGGAATACCGCCCCTCCTTGAGAAGATCAAGGGGAGGTGTGGGTAGGCCAACGAGGTTATGGAGTCGTTCCGCCCTGTATATCTTTTTCAGACCACCATTGAAAAAGTCTGTAAAAAGCCCTTCTATGATCCCTTCAGATTCCCCGATGACTAATGAATCTGCATAACGTGCTGCCTCGTCGGGCAGGAAAAACACGTGAACGCCCCCCATGACCACGGGAATGCCGCGCTTGCGAAAGAGTTCGGCGATTGCATATCCCCGCAGGGCTGTTGACGTCATGATAGTGATGCCAACAAGATCGGCGTGGACCTCTTCATCAATGTCTTCAATGTTTTCATCGATGATGCGAACCTCGAAGTATTTCCGTGCGTAGGCAGCGATAACCAGCAGATTCAGCTGGGCAACTGATGATTTTCGTCTCCTCGTGGAACGACACCTATCCTTCAGAGCGGCAGGATGTATTAACAGGAATATGGGTTTTTTCATGGTAGCCTATTCTCTTAGTTAACGAGGTAATAAGAATGCATTTCGAGTCGAGTAGACTGATTACTCCCGATGCTGTAGGTTGATGTTTGTTTTTTTCTTTAGCTGTCTGGTTTCCCAGCGGTGCTAAAGTACTTCTAAGGATTACCATTTGTACTCTCGCATGGTTCTTGAAATCAGTCAATTATTGAGTACAGAAAGGAAGGGATGACAAAGAGATCCTCGATAACACCTATAATTCAATAGAATTGCAAATCTTGAAAAACAATGAATACCGTTTGTAACGGTGAAGAATTGCTTATAAAGAATTCTGTATAAATGATTTTTCATTTCAGAAGTTTGGCAGTGTTTGTTCAACGCGCCGGTTCAGCGGCGGCGAAGAGGCAACCCTACCTTCAAAACCGGTAGGTGAGCTCCAGCATGTGAAAGTCTGCCCCCGTGTTGTTAGGTCCGTAGATTCCTGCATCAGAATAGTGCAGAAACCGATAGCCCACTCCGAGCTGTTTGAAGAGCGGAACACCAACGCCCGCGGTCAGGGCAAATTGGAAGTTTCCGCCGAAGTCTTGCGTTCCAAAGCGATGCCTGCTAAGCAGAGCCCCGCCAGCTCCCATATCTAATGTAAACCTCCCATCTTGACTGCCAAGTGCAACCAGGGGAATGAGAGAAACGACCAACCCGGTTTCCCCGTCGCTATAAAGAGCGCCGGCGCTGGCCATCATCCTCATGCCGACTCCCCAGCCTGAGTGGGAATACCACGCCCAAGGCAGCCTGAAGTTCGCCGCCACGTCGTACTCCTTAAACTCTTCCGTCGCCGCACCTCCGAGCACGTCAATGCTTGAGAAGCGCGCCCGCATACTGACGCTTAGCAAACTCAGTTTGATAGGAACCTGCTTATCGTGTTCACATATATCAAAACTCCTTCCTTGTGTTGCCACGTTTTTAATAGTGTAAGATCTTGTAGGGGTGTCGCAGCCGACAGCGGCGGCATCGGACATGATTGAACTTAGCCCATCTCCGTTCAGTGGCAAGCTATCTTTTCTTGCCAAATTCCAGTCAAAAAGGGTTTTGTTTGAGGCTAAATGAAGCAAACCTTTTCGGATGCCCCGGTTTTTTTCTGTCAGCGGTTGCCACGAATTGATGTAATAATCCCAGTAATAATCTGAATCGCCATAGTAGGAATCGGCTTCGGCATGAACATAAGCATCATCCTTACATGCAGGGTAATATGAAGCATTATGTGCATATGGCATTGCCACAACAGACTTGGATAAAAACAGCAGTGCGAAAATAATAAAGAAAGAGTGGATAACAGGAGTGCGAAAACAACAAAGAAAGAGCGGATAATGTTTCATCTTGCCATGCCTTAACATCCGCCCCCCCCCTCTCAAAGCCTGAAAGAATGGAAATTTTATAATCATCTTTTAACCTTGAAACACAAAACCCCGACTCTTTTCAGAAACGGGGTTTCATTAACCTCTCCATGGCATCACCCTTATAAACGGGTCTCATGAAATATTAACCTGATGACATCACCTTCATAGTCTTTATTTTAGTACTCTTAATATACAAAAAGTCAAGGGTGTTTTATTGATTTCTAATTAAAGTTTTGTATGTATATTAGGAGAATTTCAGGGACAGTATACTATCTACAAAATTTAAGTACCCCCGGAATTCGAAGCCGGAGAACCTGAAGCAGGCACTGGACAAATTGGCAGAGATACTCTAAGAAAGGATATTGCACAAAATTAATCCCTCTCTTTTCCCTTCAGCCATGAAGAGAGAAGAGAGGGATTTTATTGTCTGGGAAATGTAGCGCATGAAACCGAGAATGAAGTCGAGTGATTGGCTTGAAATTATAATGTATTACATTGAAACTTGTTCCGTATGAAGACAGTTCTGGCAGACCCCGTGTATCCGAACTTCCACTTCCCTGATTTCACCGGCGAATGAACACGGGATATTCTTGATATCGACGTTGAGGCTGAAGGGCTGCAGGCAGTGTATGGCGCCGCAGTTCCTGCAGTGGAAATGGGGGTGAGCGGGGTGATGCTCGCACGGCGCCATGCCGTAAAGCAAGCTTCTGCCCCTCCCACTCAGTCGCTCCACCAGTTCTCTTTCCACCAGCAGTTCCAGGATGCGATACACGGTGACCCGGTTGATATTCACGGTTCTACTCACCGTGGCAAAGATCTCCTGGGCCCCGATGGGCGACGAATTATTCCCGATCACCTCCATAATCCTTAACCGATGGGGTGTCGGATCAAGGCCTCTGAGACGGAGCAGTTTCGAGTAATTACAGTGTTGACACATGGTTTTTCTTATAAGGCTTTATCTGTCTGGAGTGATGCATCGGGCGGCACCCGGCGCTTAATGCGCATCCAGCTCATCGCCATGAGAAAACCTCCGGCGGCCACGAGGATAATCGTTGCTCCGGCAGTCAGGTTTAAAACGTAGGAAAGCCATAGACCCGTGATGGTGAAAAGGCAGCTCAAAATCGATGAGAGCGCCATCATCGTCCGCAGGGAACCGGTGAATTTCTCCGAGATGAACGGCGGTATGGTGAGAAGGGCCATCACCAGGATCAGTCCCACCACGCGGATGATCATGACTACCGCAATGGCAACCATCCCTAACAGCAGGCAATAGAGGAAGGTAACCGGTATGTTTCTCAGACGTGCGTACTCGTTGTCAAAAGACATGGCCAGAAAATCGTTGTAATAATACGTAATGATGGCAATGACGAGGAGCCCCATGACTCCCATCTGCCACAGATCGGACGCCGATACGGCCAGGATGCTTCCAAAAAGATAGCTCATCAGGTCGACATTGTAACCCGGTGTGAGGTCAAGGAGTATGACCCCTGTTGCCATACCGACTGCCCAAATCACCCCCACTACGGCATCCGTCCGATGCCTGGATTTCAGGGTGACGGCGGCCATAACGCCGGCGGACATGAGCGAAAAACCGACTGTCCCGGCAACGTAGGGCCACCCCATGAAGAACGCAAGCCCTATGCCGCCGTAGGCGGCATGGGCAATGCCTCCCGCCAGAAAAACAATGCGGTTTACCACCACCAATGTTCCGATCACCCCGCACACAATACTCACTAAAATGCCTACCGCAAGGGCATTGCGCATAAACTCCAGTTGCAGCGCTTCCCACATATTACCTTTCCTCATGCCGGGATAAAACCCGGTGGGGGATCCCATGAGCTACCAGATCCACCGGGCAGTGGTAGGCCATATCCAGCATCTCCTGCGTGATTTCTCCCGCATCGTGATAATGGAGATCCCTGTTGACGCATGCGACGGATTTCACATGGCTTGAAAGAATCATCAAATCGTGGCTCACCGCGACGATGGTTACGGTACTGTTTAACTCCTTCAGTAAATCATAAAACTCGCCGCGCATCGGGGTATCAATGCTGGCCATGGCCTCGTCGAGGAACAGCGCTTCCGGTCCCGAGACCAGGGCACGCGCAATGAACACGCGCTGCAGCTCCCCACCGGACAGATCCCCTATTTTGCGATCCCGATATTCCCATACTCTCATCTGCTCAAGCGCTGCC
>JAFNGM010000086.1:0-13713 GCA_017885225.1 Syntrophaceae bacterium
TCTCGGCTACATCGGCCAGTTTGCGCAGCGTTTCCGGGCTGCCCACGCCGCATGGGATATGCGGCGCGACCGCATAGGTCTGTTTATCACGCTGAATAATTACTCCTTTTTCTCCATCCTGTAACATTATATGCGTCCTCCACTCATGTTTTATGTCGGGCATCGATTTCTCGGGGTGCCACTATAGGGGAAATACCTCGGTGTGTCAAGACGAGGGAAATAATTTAATTTACACGTGATTCAAGAAAGGTTTTTATGGTACAAGGAAGACTGTAATGAGAAAGAGCGCGGGGAGGGAACAGCACGTGAGGGCAAACACGGAAAGCATCACCATTGTCCTGAACAAGCCGAAATATCCGGGCAATGTGGGATCCATAGCACGGTGTGCGAGGAATATGGGGATTAGAAAAATTATCGTCGTAGGCAACAGGGATCTCTCCGTAGAGGAGATGAAACAGATGGCGACCCACTTTGCCGCGGGGATTGTGGAGGGCATACAGCATTTCGATCGGCTGGACGAAGCCCTGGCGACATTTCATTATATCATCGGTACCACATCAAGACGCGGCTCAGGGAGAGGACCCTGTGTCTCACCCCGTGAGATGGCGGGGGTGGTAGTGGACGCAAGCCAGCATAATGACATAGCGCTTCTTTTCGGACCCGAGGATACAGGGTTATCCAATGATGATCTTCGATTCTGCCATCTTTTAGTAACGATTCCCACGTCAAAAGGGATGAAATCGGTGAATCTTGCCCAGGCCGTCATGATCGTGTGCTATGAAATATTTGTCGCCCGTGCCGTGCCTCTCGAAGAATTCACGCCCCGCATGGCTTCCTCGGAGGAGCTCGAAGGAATGTATGCCCAGGTGAAAACGGCATTGATGAAGACAGGTTTTCTCCATCCGCAGAATCCCGATCACTGGATGATGCACATCCGACGTCTCCTCGGGAGAACGAAGCTTTTTTCTAAAGAAGTAAAGATTATCCGGGGCATCTGCCGGCAGCTGGAATGGTCTATGAGAAACAAAAAGACTTGACTTTCCATTGACATAAATCTAATACTCATCCAAATTCCATGGGGGTAACATCATGAAAAAGCACTTTTCCTTTACGGGAGCAAAAAAAATAATCTTCGGCAACGGCTCCTTCGATATGCTGGGGGATCACATACGTGACATGAAGGCAAGCCGTCCCCTGGTCGTCCTTGACAGGAACCTCTCCAAACCCGGATTTAAAGAGAGGATCGCCAATACCTGTGGGAAAAATGGTGTAAAGGCAACCATTTTCGATAAACAGGTTGAAGCTGAGCCGAGATTGGAAGTCGCCGATGAAGGAGCCAAAGCTGCCCGAAAAGGTAAATGTGATATCGTGGTTGGCATTGGCGGAGGGAGCGCCATGGATGTGGCAAAGGCAATCGCCGTACTGGCGGCCAACAACGGCAGTGCTGTGGATTATTTAGGATTGAACAAGGTTCCTGGTCCCGGATTACCCACTATTATGGTGCCCACCACAGCGGGAACAGGAAGTGAAGTAACCTTCACCGCCGTGTTTGTCAGGCAAGATTTAAAGAAAAAGGAAGGCATGAATAGCCCCTACCTCTACCCGGATCTGGCCCTCCTTGATCCCGTGCTCACGCTTACCCTCCCGCCGGTTTCAACTGCGTCAACAGGCATTGATGCGCTCTGTCATGCCATAGAATCCTTCACCTCAGTTAATGCATCCCCCATGAGCGAGATGTTTTCGCTGGACGCAATACAGTTAATTTCCGAGAATCTGCGGACATGTGTGCATGACGGCGGCAATCTGGAAGCACGGGAAAAGGTGCTCCTGGGGAGTCTCTATGCGGGCTTGGGTCTTGCCAATGCAGGAGTAGGCGCTGTCCACTCACTTTCCTATCCCCTCGGAGGCAAATACGGCGTATCTCACGGTTTGGCCAACACAGTCATGCTTCCGCACGTTATGTACTTCAATCTGCCGGGGGCTCTTGAGAAATTCACCATCATCGCAGAAGCGATGGGAGAAATTGTCGACGATATGCCCCTGCGTGAAGCGGCATACTTCGCGGTGGAGGCTGTACAATCCCTCATTGAAGACTGCGGAATTTACACCACCCTTGAGGACTTGAACATACCCGAGGAGGATTTTCCCGATCTTGCGAAAGTGGCCATGACCGTGACGAGACCGCTGGAGAATAATCCCCGCAAAGTGACCATAGAGGATGCCATAGAGATATATGGAGAAGCGTACTAGCACACTCACTGATCACTTACTCCAAAATACACCACCATCAATGGGTAGAGAACAGGAAGTCCGCGCGTATTGAGGGATTCACGCATGATTATTGTTACCGGTGGGGCCGGATTCATAGGAAGCGCGTTTATCTGGAAGTTGAATGCGGAAGGCATCAGCGATATTGTCATCGTCGATGAACTCGGGCAGGCGGACAAGTGGAAGAACCTGGTGAACCGGCGATATGTCGAGTATATCCACAAAGACGTGTTTCTCAGGATGCTCCGCAGCGAACAGATGCCCTTCAAACCCGACGCAATCATTCATATGGGGGCGTGCTCGTCGACCACAGAGCGCAATGCGGACTATTTGATGGATAATAACTATCACTATACGTGCCGCCTTGCCGAATGGGCTATTGCGCGCGACATCCGCTTCATCTATGCAAGTTCCGCCGCCACGTATGGAGATGGATCGCAAGGATTTTCCGATGAGAATATCGTGACGGAAACACTCCGGCCCATCAATATGTACGGGTATTCCAAGCAGCTCTTTGACCTCTGGGTTTTGCGGAACAAGGTGGATACAAAGATCGCGGGGATAAAATTTTTCAACGTCTTCGGCCCCAATGAGTATCATAAGGGAGACATGCGGAGTGTCGTCCATAAGGCCTTCGAACAAATCCGGGATACGGGAATGGTGAGGCTCTTCAGGTCTTATAAACCCGAATACATCGATGGCGGACAGATGCGTGATTTTGTCTATGTCAAAGATTGTGTTGAAGTCATGTGGTGGCTGCTGCAGTACCCGACGATTCACGGAATATTCAACCTGGGAACGGGTAAGGCAAGGACATGGAATGACTTGATTCATGCTGTCTTTTCAGCTATGAATATGAAACCCCGTATCGAGTATTTTGATATGCCGCCGGAGATCCGAGACCAGTACCAGTATTTTACGGAGGCCAGGATGGATAAACTCCAGCGTGCGGGATACCCGGTCAGTTTCCAGCCGCTGGAGGCGGCTGTTCAGGATTATGTGGTGAATTATTTGCAAATGCCGGAGACTCATCTATGAACGTTGTCTGCATCATACCTGCACGCTATGAATCCTCCCGCTTTCCCGGGAAACCCCTCGCGGACATTTGCGGCAAGCCGATGATCCAGCATGTCTATGAAAGGGTAGTGCAGGCAAGAACTGTTTCACTCACCGCCGTGGCGACGGATGATGAGAGAATTTTCACCGCTGTGCAGCGCTTCGGGGGCCGCGTGATCATGACTTCGACAACTCACCAGTCAGGGACGGACCGCATCGCCGAGGTAGTCACTCACCTTGGTCTTGCGCTGTCCGATATCGTCGTAAATATCCAGGGAGATCAGCCCCTCTTTGAACCGATACAGATTGATGAAGTCGCGAAACCACTCCTCGATGATCCCGACCTCCCCATGGCCACCCTGATTTATAAAATTATACGGGAGGAAGAGGTTACCCACCCCCACGCGGTAAAGGTCGTCTTTGATCACGACCACAATGCCATCTATTTTTCCAGGGCAACAATTCCGTTTGTGAGGGATAGGGGACATGAGGTATCATACTATAAGCACCACGGCATCTATGCATACCGGAGACAGTTTCTCGATACGTTTACCAAGCTCCCGCAGGGAACCCTCGAGAGACTTGAGGCCCTTGAGCAACTGAGAGCACTGGAACATGGGTACAGGATAAAAGTGGTGGAGACGTATTACGATTCTGTGCAGGTCGATACCCCCCAGGACCTTGAACGTGTGAAACGCCTTCTCCTCAGCGCTCCTCCGTGAGCAACAGGGAGAGCGAAAAAACTGCACGCGTGAGGAAGGAACAATGGTTGACCTTGATTACATGGAGAAGATCAAGCTGGTATCCAAACCCATCGGTCAGCAGATCGTGGCGGCATTATTGTTGCACACCAATTACCGTATTTTCGCTCATGTTGATATCCGGATCGAAAATATCGACCGCATCCCCCGCGATGAAAACGTGATCTTCGCCATGAACCACACGGACCGTTTCAACTACTGGCCTTTCCAGTATAAGCTCTGGAGCCTGAAATGTTTCCCTTACACCACGGTATGGGTGAAGGGAAAATATTATAGAAATGCCCTGCTCGCGAAGGGATTGGATCTTTGTAACTTGATACCCGTGCCTTCCAAAGGATATTTGATAGAAGAGTTTTACAAGAAGAAATTCAAGAAAAGGCTGGACGGCAATCTCTACCGGGCGATTAAAGACGTCATTGATGGGAAATATGAGAAGATCGAGCAGTATCCGAAGGCGGCTCTCGAGGTCATCATCGCCATGGGGGATCAGTTTGTCGAATTTATCCACACACACTATGCGCTCATTATGGAGCGGGTGGCAGAGTTGAGCCGGAAGGCCCTCTGTGAGCAAAATCTTAATCTCATCATTTTCCCGGAGGGAACACGGGGTACCGTACTTGGTGAAGGACGCACAGGCCTGGCGCAGGTAGCCCTAGCCACGGAGAAAAAGATCGTTCCTGTCGGGTGCAATAATTCCGATGCACTCTATACAGGAAGTCTCCCCTTCGCAAAAAGTGGTGTGATCACATACCGGATCGGTGAGCCGCTTTCTCTGGATAACCAGCTCAAGGAATTCCGCATAGAGGAGAAATTCACACTTTTTTCTAAAGAATCACAGCAGAAATACAAGAAGCAGTTCGAACAGGTAACCGGAATCGTCATGGAAAGTATCAACCGCCTTTTAGACGAGAAATACAGGCGTGCATTTAACGAAACCTGACATCGCGAAGATGTCTAATACTATGAAAGCCGGATGCCTGTGATGAATGAGGCGTAACGATGCATCTGAAGAGAGTAACCTTGCATCCGTCCCGATATCCGGCACAGGATTGTTATCCTTTCACGGTGCCAGTCTTTCAGCACACAAGAAACATTATCTTTTCAGNNGGATCGGGCAAGTCGACGCTGTTGGAGGCCGTGTCCCGTGCCTGCGGTATCCATATTTGGCGGGAACTTGAGAGAGCTCGCGTAAATCAAAATCCATATGAAGACACATTCCATAAATACCTTTCTGTAGAATGGAGTGATGGGAAAGTACCGGGGTCGTTTTTCGGTTCGGGCATCTTCCGGCACTTCACACAGCTCCTGGATGAGTGGGCGGCAGCAGATCCCGGCCAGCTCGCGTATTATGGCGGAAAATCTTTAATAACCCAATCTCACGGTGAATCCTTCCTTGCATTTTTCCGGAATCGTTATCGGATCAAGGGGCTCTACCTGATGGACGAGCCGGAGACTGCGCTCTCGCCCCGGAGCCAGCTTGCCCTTCTGGATATTCTCACGGAGACAAGTAACGCGGGCTACGCTCAATTTGTGATCGCAACGCATTCTCCTATCCTCCTGGCATGTCCGCACGCAGTGATCTATAGTTTTGATTACAATCCCGCAAGGCCCGTCCGGTATGAAGATACGGAGCACTATCGTATTTACAGGGACTTCATGGAGGACAGGAGTAAATACTTGAAAAACGAAGCACGCTAATCTAAAATAGAAAATAGAAAGAAGACAGGAGAGGTATCATATGTCCGACCTGGTCAGATTCGGAATTTCCCTTGAAAAAGATTTGCTTGATAAATTTGATGCGTTGATCAGGCGGCGAAAATATACTAATCGTTCGGAAGCCATTCGTGATTTGATTCGCCAGGAATTGTTGAAGAAGGAATGGGAAGAAGATCGGGAAATCGCCGGTGCGATCACCTATATTTATGATCACCATCAGCGGGACCTCTTGAATAAGATCATTGACGTCCAGCATGACTTTCAAGATGTCATCCAGTCATCACAGCACATCCATATAGATCATCATACCTGCCTGGAAATCGTGGCAGTGAAAGGAAATTCAAGAGCCGTGAGCAGTCTTGCCGACACCTTGAAAGCAATCAAGGGGGTCAAACACGGTGCATTGAGTGTGTCCGGTACCGGTAAAATCAAATAGCGTTCCACCGCGGAACCCCACTCCAGTAAAATAAAGGCACTTCAAATATTTAGCTGTCATGACAGAATTTGTTCTCACAGACAATGTCCGGATTATTGACAACACCTACAAAGCAACGAAACTGAAATGGCTTGGAAGCTGTGACTTCCTGATTGAAAGAGAGCAAGAACAGAAGTTATCTCAAGGGGGGGATTTCCATAACTTCCTCAGCTAAGATAGTAATTAATTATTTCTTAGCTAAATAAACAAAAAAAAGCTATTTTGTCATGTCATCAGGTAAAAAGAAGTATGTTTGTACTGCTTTCTGCACTTGAAACATTCACGTTCCTTGCTGTGGCGGCAGCTCGTCAACCGCTTCATCAGCTGTACCAATGTCGCTGGAGGGAGGTGCAAAGGGCAACCGGAACGAAGGCGCCGCGCCACAGCAGCAGCGATCACCGACAGCGCCGGTAAAAAAAGCAGCAAGGAGAAACAGGGGTGCTTACTCTTCAGTAAAGCGGCAAAACGGATCCCTGGAAAAACAGCGCAAAGGCGCAGATTCCGGCCAGAAAGGACGTCCCGGCCAAATATTTGTTCATGACTCTGAAATTGATGGCAAAAAGGATCAACAGGCAAAGCCCGAAGGCCAGACAGAAGGGACAGAACGTTTGGTGGACAACCTGGAACCGGAACAGAATCACCTCTCCGCCCATAGCGCCGGCGAGCATCATGGCCCGCAGATGGCCCACGGGAGCCTTGTGGGATGCAACCGCCGGGGTGGTCAGGATCAGAAGCACGGCCATGAAGAGAATGCCGATGATTTTTAGATCAATGTCCAGAAAAGATCCCATAATATAGGCACAGCTGGTGTCGCAGATTTCATAGTAAATCATCAGGCCCATCCCGGCAACAGGCAAAATGATATTCAGTCTTTTTATCATCTTCTCGTTCATAGGAAAAGTTCCGTAGAGCAAAAGCGCGGTTCGTATTTACAATAGCTTTTTCAGGGCGACGAGGAAATACCTATGGATAGGGTACCCTTGCCAGGGTGCCCTATCCATTTTGATTAGTGTTTGTTGTGGGATGCCGGGGATGCCGCCTCGGTGCCGTGGCCTTTGCCACCGACAGCCTGGGCGACCCCTTCGACGTAATGGATGTAAGTCACATATGCCTTGACATATTCCCTGCCTGCCTGCACACTTTCGTGGGAATGCTTTCTGGTTTCCAGCGCATGGCTGAAACGTTCGCGGATTCCTTTTTCCGTGTGGGTTACGATGGCCTTGGCTAGCCCATCGATGGACCCCTTTTCCAGAGCCTGATCGGCTTTGGCGACAACCGTTTCACCAGTCTCCGTAGCCTTGATCCCGGTATATGGAGCCCCCTCTCCGGCACGATGGATCCGCACCAAAGTCTCGAAGAAGTACATGTCGGCCAGTTTCTGTGCCTCAGGGTTGAGCTTGCGCACTGCCAGGGTTTTGATGAAAGCCTCATTGATTTCCTTTTCTTCTTCCGCCTTAACCCACTTCAGCAAAGGGTAGACATTACCCTTGGTCAGAGCGTCCCGCGCTTCGACCACCACCGGTCCGTCGAGAGTGTCGCAGTGGGCCAGGCTAGTTTGTGGTACGAGCAGAATCGTCAAAGCCAAAAACGTTATAGCCACAAATCCTTTAAAACCGTCCCTTATTTCTTTCATTTTTATTCTCCCTTGGTTATGAGTTTATTGTGCCTTTGCCCACTATAACGAGGGAGGGATCCTATTTGTGACAGACGAAATAAATAAAATGGATTCCATAAAAATATATTCATTTTTAGATACTTGACTCAGAACAAGAAAATAGTGTCACAAGAACCAGCTTTATTACGTATTAAGATTTGGTAGGTTGAAAAAAATAGACACCAATGTTAAGAAAGCAGACTACGCTCGGATTTCTCTCTCCCGTCTCTTTTACGATGGTTCTGTGCAGAAAGACTGGCAACCTGAAATATTTGGTATCCACTATTGACGACCAACCTCAAGAAAAGGTGACTGAAATTGACAGACGAGGAACTTATGGTGGCCTATGCCGATGGTGATATAGAGGCTTTCCGGACTTTGTATGAGCGGCATAAAAAGCGCATCTTCGGGTACCTCTTTGCGAAATTAAAGGACCGAAGTGAGGCAGACGATGTTTTCCAGTCTATTTTTGCCAAGCTTCATGTCGCCAGGCAAAAATACAGGAAGGAAATTCCCTTTTTGCTATGGATTTTCACAATCGCCAGAAATGACTTGTTTGACCATCTCAGAAAGAAGAGCACCTACATGAAACACATCACGATCTCCGAGAGGGAAGTGGAGTGCTATGCAGATCCAATGTCCGACACGGCGCACATCAGCGTTGCGATTTCAGAGCTTTCCAGCCTAACCGCTGCCCAACGCCAAGCACTGGAGCTCCGCTTTAACGAGGGATTGACCTTTAGGGAGATTTCCGCACAAATGCAAACCACTGAAGACAATACGAGACAAATCATCAGCCGGGCCATTCGCAAGGTGCGTAAACTAATGGGAGGCAAGGAGGTACGTCATGGTGGAAACTAAATCCGAACAAGCGCTGTTGAGGGAATTTGCTGAGTTTATCGATGCGAAGCCTACTGTTCCTGGTGAACCAGCAGATGAGGTGATTCTGCGAATGGTAGGAAAGGATCTACGGCCAACCCTTTGGAAAGTCTATACCAAGTTTACTCTTGTTGAGGTGACTGCCGGACTCTTGACTTTGACCATATGTCCACAATTTGGTTTAGGGTTCGGTCGACATAATGAGTTCTTGCATGCACTGCACGTCGCGGCGTCCCCGGTAATTTTCTACCTTCTTTGTGGCCTTTTTTTTGTGATCCTTGGTGCTGCCCTGGGAGGCTTCGTCTTGAATCGTGATGAAATCCGAAGTTTCTGCAATAATGACAATTGGTATTTTGCCGGTTATAGCATTCTGACTTATCTAACTCTTGTTGCCCTTGGAGCTGAGGTTTTCATTCTCAGTTCTTTGACCTGGATGTTGGGTGCGATGTTGGGCAACCTATTTGGTTTTGGGGCAGTCGTCCGGTTGCGACAGGCAATGATCTGGTGACAGTCGATCAGGGGAAAACGAGATCTGACCGTAGGGCTTGATGCCAAGTGAATACTTGCTCGAGTAATCGGAACCGTGTGCACATTCTCTTTGAAATAAACGATAGGCCCGGATGTGTAAATCATGGGACTGTATGAGTGCAGAAGAGGCCAGATTAATTATTTAATGTAGGCAAACCGCTCAAGAAATCTCCCAGATGACGAGCGGCGAGCGGCAGCGCGTGGCAATAGCCCGAGGCCTCGTCAACCGTTTGCCGGTGATTCTGGCCGACGAACCGACCGCACCGCTTGATTCCGAGCGTGCCATGGCGGTCATTCGCATCCTCAACAACATGGCACGCAGCTTTGAAACCGCCATTATTGTTGTTACGCACGACGAAAAGATAATACCCACCCTCAAACGCATTTACCATATCCGCGACGGCGTGACTCATGAAGAGACTGGCGAAGGGCGGGAATACTAAAAGACACGGAGAACTTTATGAAAATGCGAACCATATCCCTCACATGCACAATGCTGATTACAGCAGGGATGTTTTCATTGTCATGCATGGCATGGGGGGCAAGCGCGGGCAGCACATCTGGCGTTATGAGCGAATCCGAAGCGTTGAATACCGCGCAAAAGTGGGCTTTGGCACTCGGCAGGACTGACATTGCCGGACTGGATGAATTGTTACATGATGACTACATGCATATCCATGCAACATCAATGGTTGAGTCAAAGATAAAGTTCATCGGCGCACTCAAGGAAGGTGCCCGGAAATATGCCCCTTTTACAATCGAAGATTCCAAAGTCCGTGTCTTCGGAGACACAGCAGTGGTAACAGGAAAGTTTACATTAAANNGCATCGTTTCAGGCCACTTCAATTCCTGAAGCCAAG
This sequence comes from Syntrophaceae bacterium, assembly GCA_017885225.1. Lineage (GTDB taxonomy): Bacteria > Desulfobacterota > Syntrophia > Syntrophales > UBA2185 > UBA2185. Next base: position 10,198 of record JAFNGM010000086.1, read on the forward strand.
TAAACCTGGAGAGATAAATTCATTGAGAAGGGGAAATATTAATGCAGCAACAAAAAACGAACCCAATGTGGATTTATAGAATCTCCCCATAATTTATTAAATCATCCCCATTATAAACTCATTCTCCGGAAAATCTCGCTTTAGTTTGATGACTTCCTCTTTGCANNCTGCGTCATGACGGGTACCGACGAATTATCATTTTCAGCTTAGCCGCTTCTATAGTTTTCCATGAAACAGCATCATTGAATGCCGATTGAAATCACGCATATTCATCGGTGGTTACTCTTTACCGCTTTCAGGAAGGACTAAACAAGAAAATTGATTGCTGATTTTTCAAGATCAGCCTAATCGGCGGAATTGCTGTGTACACCTACAAGTTAAGGGTTTTCGATTCGGAATTGATGTGAGGATTGCCAGTTGAACTGTAGTCTCGAAAATCCTTGGTACCACACTTTATGCCCCCATAGTTCGGTATGTGCGCAACACATGGCCGCTGTAAAAAACAAGCACCCCCCCCCACGCATGGGAGGGGGTGTGCTTTCAAGTGCATCATTTGCCGTCAAGACAGCACAAGGCAAAGCCTCTACGGCATTACAGTCATATATCGCATCATGTCATATTCTTCATGCTCGAGGATATGACAGTGCCAGACATACCTTCCGGTGAACGAGTTGAATGTCATCATGATTCGCGTCACCTCTCCCGGGTGCATCTGCATAGTATCCTTGTACCCTTCATGGGGGGCTGGTGGAACGGCCGGTCCTGTGTAATTTATCACCCCTGTGGCATTGTATGCGTCCACATCAAATGGCCTTCGGTCGACGATCTGGGCATGGACGAGATGGGGATGGATGGGATGGGTGTCGGGCGTCAGGTTGGCGATGCTCCAGAGCTCCGTCGTATTGTTCTTCACAATTTCGGTGACGGGATCAGAGAACTTCTTGCCATTGAGGGTGGGCATTGTTCTTCCATATTGATCCTTCACCTCCACGAGGGTCATGTTTCTTGTCACCGTCGCCGTGGCGGGATCCGGAGGGGTGATTGGATTTCCGGGGCGCAGGCTTGCCGGTACCACGCTCGTATCGGAGGCGGTGCGCGCCACGACCCTGAACTGCATGATCTGGGCGCAGGGATCGCTAGGGGGCAGCGGGTTGTCTATCTGGCCCTGGGGATCCCAAGGCGTTGGCGCATCGTTTCTCATGATGATGTTTGTCCCCACGGGAATTCCCGAGAAGTCGACAACCACGTCGTACCGCTCTCCCGGTGCAAAGGTGAGATCGGTGACCTGGACGGGTGCGTTCAAGAAACCTCCCTCGGTGCCGATAATCCGGAAGGGTAGGTTCGTGCCGGCATTGTCAAAGATGAAATGATAGAAGCGGGCGCTCGACCCGTTGAGGAGGCGGAACCGGTATTTCCTCGGCTCGACGTTCAAGAAAGGCCAACTCTTGCCGTTTACCACTATCGTGTTGCCGAAATTCTCGGGCATTATGCTCGGCTGGACACCATCGATGAGAGGAAGGGGATAGGCAAGGGAGCCGTCATCGTAGAAGTTGCGATCCTGGATGACGATGCCCATCTGGTATTTCGGTAAGCTTGGCAGGTTCATGGCTGCCTCGGCCGCGTTCGTAATGATATAGAAGCCGGCAAGCCCGGCGTAGGTGTTCAGGCGTGTGACGCCCAGGGCATGATCGTGATACCAGAGCGTTGTGGGCTCATGCTGATTGCTATAATCATAGACATTCGTCTCGAAATAGCGCCCTTTCTGGGCAAGCCCCGGCGTGAACCATTGCTCGGGAGTGCCGTCAAATGCTGCCGGCTCGTTGCCTCCATGGAGGTGAACAACTGCCCTGTTCTGGGGCATACTGAACTCCGCTCCCATGATGCTATAGTCAATGGGCAGGAGCTGCGTGGCAGGCAGGTTGTTGTTCCAGGTCACCGAGATCGGGGTGTTCGATGTCGCCACAAAAGTGGGACCGGGGTAGGTGCAGGCGCCTGGAGGGCCGTAGCCCCACAGGGTTGTCTGGGGGTAAGTGGGAGGAAGCACCTGCTGGATCACCTGCTCCATGGACATGGTGTAGCTCGTGCCGCCCGGCGCTGTCGGCTGCATGACGGCGGGAATCGGCAGGGGCTCCACATACCGTGGAATCGTCGAGCCGCTGATGGCCGTCACCACTTTCACGGGTGTCGATCCAGAGAACTGCGGAGGCCCGGCAAGAGTGGCCGTAATGGTCGTGAGCCCATTGGCAACTGCCGTTCCTTTGCCCTGGTTGGGGGCGGTGTTGGAAATCGTCATGGCCGCAGGATTGCTGCTCGACCATCTCACCGAGCCGGTGACCTCTATCATCGAGTCATCGGAGTATACCTGCCAGGCCTTGAAATTGAACGTCTGGGGATCACCGGTATCGGGATCGATCCTTGGGATCCTGAAAGGGTAGCTCGCGTCATTCTGGGGCTGTATCACCACTGAAACCGCTACGGGCTCCGCCACCGTCGGGTTTGCGGGGGCCGTGCTGTCACTGCCACAACCAGCCAATCCCAGGAGAGAGATGGTGAATGCAAAAAATATCAGGGATAGAACTCCGGCGGGCTTTCCGTGTTGCCTGTTTATCCAGGTCACTCTGTATTCGCTCATATGACATCCTCCTTTTCTTGGTGAAATATATCCATTATGGGCAAAATTACTTGGAACAAATCCGCAGCGCCGCCTCCCCTCCTGTCTCTATTTGGAGTCGAGTAGCACGGTTTCTCCCGATATACATGTTGAGGTTTGTTTTCCCTGTTTCATTGAGCCAAACGCCAAAATTACTTTTATTAATATTATAATTACTGAGAACATAATGTCAAGCATATCGATTGAAATAAAGCATTTTTTCAAGGTAGACAATTTACTGACTTCAGGAAGGAAGAGTTGTCGTCCATACCACAGTTCTCCATCCAATTTTATCCAACGCCAACCAATATACTGGATACTGCGTTGCTGTATTATTTCAGTGCGAAAGAGATGATACGGGTTCTCACGGTGGCCGTATGTTTTGATAAATGTGCCCGATAAATCCTTTGCTGGCGGCGCCGTTTTTCATCTTTCCTTGACTTGCAGATATCCATGTCCTATATTCACACCCTANNCCGGTTGAAATACCGCAATGGATAAAGGAACCAATGGCGAAGCAATCAAACGACTGGAGAGATCTGTACACAAAAAAGACCGAGGATGAACCGGCACTCCCGGATGGCCCCATCCTTTTCTATAATGAATTGGTCATAGAGCATTTTACAAATCCCCGGAATGTCGGTGAAATGCCTGGCGCGGATGGCTATGCCCTGGTCGGCGACCCGTCCTGCGGTGATCAGATGAAGCTCTGGATTAAGGTCGAGGAAGGAACGATATCCGATATAAAATTCAAGTCTTACGGCTGCCCCGGTGCGATTGCAACGAGCAGCATGGCCACGGTGCTCGCCCTGGGAAAGACGCTCGCCGAGGCAAAAAAGCTCACGGACGATGATGTCGTCCTCGCC
>JAFNGM010000086.1:13801-13939 GCA_017885225.1 Syntrophaceae bacterium
TCGCCTGGGCAGAGAAGCAAAGATCGCCCTGGAAAATTCCCGGAAAGAGGTTGCCGAATGTATAGGGGCACAATCTCACGAAATCATTTTTACCAGCGGGGGTACGGAGTCGGATAATATTGCCATACGGGGAATCGC
>JAFNGM010000087.1 GCA_017885225.1 Syntrophaceae bacterium
GGTGCGGGAGATAATTTTCATGCGGCCTTCAGCATGGCAGTCAGCCTTGGGTACGATCTTCCCGCGTCAGTAAAATTTTCCGTCGCGGTAGCTTCACTATCCTGCCGAGAATATGGCGGTCGGCAGGGCATTCCAGGTTTTGCTGAGGCGCATTTGTTGGCGCGCACTCTTGATGAACGGGTCGTAGCAGTCAAGCAATCACGATGAGAAAAAAAACACCGTCCCCTGGGATTGGGTGTCAAAATCTATCGTTCGGTTTTGCTGCCGGATCCTGTCGACACACCTTCTGCAGCGCACAGGAGAGTTGTCAAGCCCTGGAGGGTAAGCGATGCAGAATTTCTCTTCGCTCTCGACCATCTATGGAAGCGGTCGGTATNNGCCAAACCTGAAGAAATTCCCAAGGGGACGCTGGCGGGGATTATCATCGTACAATAACATGAGACCTTAGTAAAACTCCCGTTTTGTCATTTCGCCAGGAAGGGAGAAATCTTATAAGGAGCTGATAAATCATAAGATTATCACGTCCCTTTGCTCCTCATAATGACACTATATGTAGTTTTTCAAAGGTCTCAACATATAATGGGAAAATTAGAGGTAAAGGATATGAAAAAATATTTCTTCGGCATGGTGATTCTCATTTGCATGATTTGCCTTGCGCTACCTTCTGTCATGTGGTCTGCGGGAGAAGCATGCAAAACCGTTCAAAAGACTGCACAGACGGTGGAGAAGAAAATTGAACAAGGTGGCCAAAAGATAGAAGACGCAGCGACGAAAACCACTGAAAAAATTGAACCAAAAGTGCGGGAAGCTGAGGCAAGGACTACGAAGGCTGCCAAGCACGCACATGAGAGAGCCATGAAGAGGGCCGCCTGGCTGAGGAAGAGAGCCGTACAGATGCAGGCAGAGGCCGAAAGGATAGAAGCTCGCGTGAATGCCGCTATCAAAAGGGAAAAAGAAAGACTGGAGGAAAATGTGCGCAAGATGGAAAATAAATAGTTGAAGAAGGAAAAAACAGACGCCGATTGCGGAGCCCATAATATTCCTCAACCCCTCATAAATATTAATTAATTTTATCCTGATAAAGATAACAGAAGAAGTCCAGAAAAGACTTGAACCATTAAGTGAATATTGCTAACATGCGACCCGAACGGAGCAAAATCATCTATGAGATGCGTTGTTCAAAGGGTTGACAGAACCCATGTCAGTGTAAAAGAGCAGATCATATCCTCCATCGAAAAAGGAATATTCGTATTACTCGGTATAGAAAAAGAAGATAGCCACAGTGACGCAGACTACCTCCTCGAAAAAGTTATCAACCTNNCAATTCACGCTTCTTGGCGACTGCAGGAAAGGGCGAAGGCCATCGTTTATCCGCGCTGAAGAACCGATGGCAGCAAAGAATCTATACGAATATTTTGTGAGCAAAGCCAGAGAAAAACTCAACCGCGTGGGATCCGGTGAATTTCAGGCGATGATGAAAATCGAGTTGATCAATGATGGACCGGTTACGTTGCTCCTTGACAGCAGAAAGGAATTTTAAACAAAGAAATATACACATCGAATATGGAAACCGATATTCCTCCATGCAATATAAAAATAGACAAAGAAGGCACCTGGTTCTACAGAGGCGAGGAAATATTTAGGAAGGAAATCGTCAATTACTTCTATCAAAATCTAAAAAGGGATGAGTCTGGACAGTATATCATTGAGACGGAAGATGATTGCTGTTATCTGGAAGTTGAGGACGCACCTTTTGTTGTAAAGGCCGTATATAGATTTGTTTCAAAATCCGAAGAAGAAGGGATTTACCTTCTTCTCTCTGATCAAAGCCTGGAGAAACTGGATCCCAATACATTATGGGTGGGGGAGAACAACGTACCCTATTGTTCGGTAAAGAATAACACATTTTGTGCGCGTTTTTCACGCGCGGGGTATTACCAGTTCGCGGAGTTTGTTGAATACGATGATGAAAAAGACGCGTACTTCATTTCTGTGAATGGTGTGAGTTTTTACCTACATTATGTTATGCCGCAGGAAGAATAGCTACCATGGAGGCGTAAACTATGCTGGATGATCATGTAAAAGAGACATTGACGTTTGACGATCTTCTTCTTATTCCACGTGAATCGAAAATCCTTCCCAAGGATGTTGATACCTCTACACTTCTCACAAATAATATTGTCCTCAACATCCCCATAATCTCCGCAGCGATGGATACCGTCACCGAATCAGGAACCGCAATATGCCTGGCCCAGGAAGGCGGTATAGGAATCATACACCGCAATATGAGTATTGAGAAACAAGTGATAGAAGTTGACAAGGTGAAGAAATCAGAGAGTGGCATGATTGTCGATCCGATAACCATCGAACCGGAGCAGAAAGTTCATGAAGCTCTCGATCTGATGCATAGGTACAGGATATCCGGTGTTCCTGTGGTGAAAAAGCGCAGACTAGTTGGAATACTTACCAACCGGGATCTCAGATTTGAAACAAACCTCGATCAGACTGTCTCCGCGGTTATGACCAAGGATAACCTTGTGACCGTTTCCTCAAGCATTACATTGGAAGAGTCAAAGAAGCTGCTGCATAAGCATAGGATAGAAAAACTGCTTGTCGTGGATGATGACTATACCTTAAAAGGAATGATTACCATTAAAGATATAGAAAAAATCAGGAGATTTCCTCACGCCTGTAAGGACTCATTAGGCAGACTTCGGGTTGGCGCCGCCGTAGGAATTCTCGATAGAGAAGCGAGAGTTGATGCGTTATTGGCGGCAGGTGTTGACGTGATCGCCATAGATACCTCCCACGGACATTCAAAGAGCGTCTTGGAAGCCATTAAAGACACGAAAGCCAATTTCCCCCGCTGCGAGCTGATCGCAGGCAACATTGCCACTGTTGAAGGAGCAGAAGCACTGATTAACGCCGGTGCTGATGCGGTAAAAGTTGGCGTTGGACCGGGATCGATATGTACTACGCGAATTATAGCCGGCGTAGGTGTTCCTCAGATGAGTGCGATCAGAGATGCTGCCAAGGTCGCCATGAAATATAACATCCCTATCATTTCAGACGGCGGCATTAAATACTCAGGAGATGTTGTCAAGGCCCTTGCGGCAGGCTCGCATACCGTCATGATAGGCAGTCTTTTTGCAGGAACAGAAGAGAGCCCGGGAGAAACAATTCTTTTTCAGGGAAGAAGCTACAAGGTATACAGGGGAATGGGTTCTCTAGAAGCAATGAAGATGGGGAGCATGGACAGATATTATTATGACGATATTGAAAGCACCGTGAAAATGGTTCCCGAAGGTATAGAGGGAAGGGTGCCTTTTAGAGGTTCGTTATCTGCAAGCATAAGCCAACTTGTAGGCGGCCTGAAGGTCGGCATGGGATATGTTGGCTGCAAGACTATTAAGGAACTCAGGGAAGATACAAAATTTATCCGTATTACGTCCGCAGGACTGCGCGAAAGCCACGTTCATGACGTTATTATCACAAAAGAAGCCCCTAACTACTGGCTGGATTGACTCCATGAACCCCGCCGATTTTGTTCATCTTCACGTACATACACAATATAGCCTCCTTGACGGGACTATCCGTCTCGATAATCTTTTCAAAAGGGCGAAAGAGTATCAAATGCCCGCTGTCGCCATGACTGATCATGGTAATATCTTCGGCGCTATCGATTTCTATCAGCACGCGCAGAAATATGGCATTAAGCCTATTATCGGCTGCGAACTCTATGTTGCCCCGAGAAGCCGCTTTGACAAAAACACTCACGCAACAGGGGAGAGTTCTCGTCATTTGCTTGTTCTTGCCAAGGACATGGATGGTTATAAAAATCTCATGAGACTAGTAAGCGCGGGGTACCTGGAAGGATTTTACTATCGTCCGCGCATAGACAAGGAGATATTAAGACGACATCACGATGGTCTCATCGGCCTTAGCGCGTGCCTCCATGGAGAAATATCAGATCTTTTGCTGAAGGGGAATGAGGAAGGAGCGAAAAAGACAGCCGGAGAATATAGCGAAATATTCGGCAATGGAAATTTCTATCTGGAAATTATGGAAAACGGCTTGCCTGAACAAAAGATTGCAAATAAGGGCATTGTAGGGATTAGCCGTGAGCTTTCCATTCCTCTCGTGGCAACAAACGACTGCCATTACATTAATCGTGAAGATTCAGAGGCGCATGAGGTTCTCTTATGCATTCAGACCGGGAAGACAATGGAAGATGCGAACCGGATGAAATTTATGACGGATCAGTTTTATTTCCGTTCCCCGGAAAAAATGAGGCAACTGTTTAAAGATTTCCCTGAGTCCATTCGTAATACAATAGTTATCGCGGAGAAATGTAATCTTAAGTTTGATTTCGGGAGCATCTCCCTTCCCAGGTTTGAGATCGAAACGGGTGAAACGCTTGACGACCATTTGATGATGTTAGCGAAGAGAGGGCTGACAAACTTAAAGCCCGTCATCATGAGAGGAAAAACAGATGATAATCTCTGGAAAAAATATGAGAGACGGCTTGAAGATGAACTAGAAATTATCAAATCTATGGGATTCGCGGGATACTTTCTTATTGTGTCAGATTTTGTCAGTTACGCGAAAAACAAGAATATTCCTGTTGGACCCGGAAGAGGTTCCGCCGCGGGCAGTTTAGTAGCATACGCTACCGGCATAACGAATATCGATCCCATTCGGTATGGACTATTTTTTGAGAGATTTCTAAATCCAGAACGGATAAGCATGCCGGATATAGATATTGATTTTTGCCAGGACGGCAGGGATGAAATCATCAGGTATGTCACGGATAAGTACGGGAGTGATAAAGTTGCCCAGATCATTACATTCGGCAAGATGCAGGCGAAGGCGGTGATCAGGGATGTGGGAAGGGCGTTGAACATACCCTATGGAGAGGTTGATACCATAGCCAAGCTGGTCCCCAACGTTTTGAATATCTCCCTCGATATGGCCATCCAGAGTGAACCGCGTTTGCAGGAGGAGGAGAAGAAAAACGAAAAAGTAAAAAAACTTCTTTCTCTGTCACGGGCGCTAGAAGGCTTAAATCGGCATTCTTCAACCCACGCAGCGGGTGTTGTCATATCTGATGTGCCCCTTGTCGAGCGCGTACCGCTCTGCAAAAGTCCGCGAGATGAAATTGTCACACAGTTTTCCATGAACGACCTTCAGGCTGTGGGACTCACTAAATTTGATTTTCTTGGCTTAAAAACACTTACGGTAATTAAGAACGCTCTGCAGTTTATCAAAGAGGGGAGGGGACACAATGTGGACATTGATAAAACTCCCCTCGATGATCAGAAAACATATCAATTACTGATGAGGGGAAGTACTGACGGCGTTTTCCAGTTGGAAAGTGCCGGAATGAAAGACATTCTCGTCAATATGAAGCCCGATTGCATTGAGGATATAATTGCTCTCATAGCCCTTTACAGACCTGGACCGATGAACATGGTTCCTGAATTTATTTCCAGAAAGCAGGGCAAAACTAAGATTTTATACGAAATACCGGAACTGGAAGATATTTTGAAGGAAACATACGGTGTAATCGTTTACCAGGAGCAGGTAATGCAGATCGCCAGCGCTATCGGGAGCTATTCTATGGCGGAAGCGGATATCCTTCGCAAGGTCATGAGTAAGAAAAAATCATCGGATATGGAAAAAGAAAAGCCAAAATTCCTTGAAGGCGCCAAGAAGAACAAAATACCTGAGAAAAAGTCGAGAAAAATCTGGGATCAGATGGAGACATTTGCCGAGTATGGATTCAATAAGTCTCATAGCACAGCCTATGCCATGATATCCTACCAAACAGCGTATCTGAAGGCTAACTATCCCGTTGAATTCATGGCTGCACTCCTGACAAGTGAAAAGGATAACAGAGACAAGATTATAAAATATTTCAGCAGTTGCAAAGAAATGGGAATCAATGTGCTACCTCCTGATATCAATGAATCGCAAAGCGATTTCAGCGTTTCCGGCGAGCATATCCGCTTCGGTCTCGCTGCCGTAAAGAATGTAGGAAGCGGCGCTGTCGAATCCATCATATCCGTCAGAGAAAATGAAGGCAATTTTTTAACATTTGATGATTTCATAAACCGTGTCGACCTCAGAAAAATTAATAAGAGAATGATTGAAAGTATCATCAAATGCGGAGCCTTTGATTCTCTCGGGTATAAGAGAAAGCAACTTATGGAACAACATGATGGAATCGTAGAAACGGCTCAGAGGCGGCATAAAGAAAGGTCAAGCGGACAGATAAGCCTTTTTGATCAGCTTGAGGGCGATAATTACAACAAATTTAATGCCATTCAAAAATATGCCATTCATGATGTGGCAGAATGGGATCACCAGGAATTACTTGCCAATGAGAAGGAAACCCTCGGATTTTACATTACAGGACATCCTCTCCTGAAATACGCGGATAAGCTAAGCACCTTAGCGAATGTCGACACAACACGAATAAATGATAGAAAGGATCGCGACATTGTAATATTTGGAGGTGTAGTCAGCAATATTCATGAGGTTACAACGAAAAAGAAAGATGTCATGGCATATATAACCATTGAGGATCTAAAAGGTTCTGTGACCGTGATATTTTTTGCTGATATCTATAAAAAGGCCTTTGGTCTTCTCCATGGTGAAGAACCTGTGCTCATTAAGGGTACCATTGATGCCGGGGAAGAGGGCGTGAAGGTTATCGCATCTGAACTAAGCGCTCTCGGCAACGCCTCAGAAAAACCCTTTAATGAAGCTCATTTTTATATTGATGTTTCCCAGACATCATATGAACTCATTACCGAACTTAATAAATTACTTCATAATCACAGGGGTAAGTACCAAGGATTCATACATATTATCAATGGTAAAAGTGAGGTCATTGTATATCTGGGAAAAGACTGTCGCCTGGAAATCACTGACAAATTAAGAGATGAATCCGATCAACTTCTTGGTTTTGGTGCAACACGTTTTACCTTCAATAATAATGAGTTATAAAATATACATAAAGTTATTATTTACTATTAGTGATCATGGACTATCAGGAAAGGACATACAGGAATAGGGTATCTCAGAACAACCTAATCCCATTTCATGTATGTGTTCGTGAAACAGATCTTTTTATTCTTTCCGATAATGATCTTTCCGAATTAGCCCTCCAATCCATATATACACATCGCGGATTTATTGAGTCTTATATTAAAGTCCATCCCGATTTTCTTACTTCATTAGTTCCTGTCGATGAAGACTATCTGGCTCCCAATATTGCAAGGGATATGATGAAGGCGTCTCGAGATGCCGGTGTAGGACCAATGGCTTCAGTTGCAGGAGCTATAGCTGAATATGTGGGCAATGATTTACTCATGTCTTCACGCAATGTGATTGTGGAAAATGGCGGTGATATTTTCCTACATACAGAAAGAGATGTAACGGTGGGCATTTTTGCCGGCGATTCACCTCTAAACTACAATGTTAATCTTATGCTTAAGAAGGAAAAGATGCCTTTTGGAATTTGTACGTCTTCGGGAACGGTAGGGCACTCCCTGAGTTTTGGAAACGCAGATGCGGTATGCGTAATTTCAAAATCATCGATTATGGCCGATGCTGCGGCAACTGCCATAGGTAATCTTGTGAAGAGCAAAAAGGATATTAAAATGGCACTCGAAAGGGGAATCGAAATAAAGGGGGTATCAGGTATCCTGATTATTGTCGGAGATAATTTCGGTGCGATTGGAGAAATTGAGCTGACTTAAATGGATATACATGAAAAATGGTACATTAAGTTTACATAATATATCTTATAAGACATATTATATACGAACAGAGTTGCTACAAGCCTTCCTCAGCCAGTTCTTTGACGAGTTGTAATTGCCTATCCGTCAGCTTTTTTGGTATATTAATGGAGATCTTTACAAACTGATCGCCTTTGCCTGTGCCTTTCAATCCCGGAACCCCGTATCCTTTCATTCTTATTTTGGTGTTGTTTTGCGTTCCCGGTAGAATTTTAATTCTTTTTACGGATCCGTCGAGGGTCGGTATATCAATACTCGTTCCCAAAGCAGCTTGTGTGAAGTGTATAGACTTTTCTATATATAAATCATTTCCATCACGGGCAAAAATTGGATGGGGGAGAATATTGATATTAATATATAAGTCACCAGGAGGACCTCCGTCGATTCCGGGAGCACCCTTGCTTGCCAGTCTCAATTTTTTCCCCGTGTTTATTCCTGGCGGTACTTTAAAATTAATTTCCTCAACAGCATCTTCTTTCTGCAGGGCCATTTTTTTTTCGGCGCCAAGTACAGATTCTTCCAACGTAATTGAGAGGTTATACTCAAAATCCTGTCCCTTCTGAGGCATATGGGCGTAACGCTGTCGCTCTCCTGCGAAGATGTCAGAAAACGGATCTCCCTGGGAGTAGGAAAAACCACCTCCCCTGCTTGAACGAAAAGTTCTTGCACCGCCCCTTCCCCCTAAATCGCCGAATCCGAAACCTCTTAGTATGTCGTTAAGATCAAATCCTCTGAATATATCTTCTTGAGTGTATTTCTGCCTGAACTGATCCGCCGATCCATATGTATCATATTCCTGACGCTTTTCAGGATCGCTGAGAACGGCGTATGCTTCATTAATTTTTTTAAATTTATCCTCGGCAGACTTGTTATCAGGGTTTTTGTCGGGATGCCACTTTAGCGCCAATTTCCTATAAGCTTTCTTTATATCGTCTGCACTTGCGCTTTTTTCTATTCCCAATGTTTTATAATAGTCTTCAGGCATAATAGTGTATTTTTAATACCCTTTTTTCTTATGGTTGATAAAATGATTCAAGAATTCAAGGACTGACGCGTACATGAACCGAATTTATTTAGGAATAAGATACCAATTCCATTTAATTTGTCAAGCATTGCGTCCACCCTTAGCAAAAAATGCGAGGCCCCCACTTACGACATTCGCCCCATATGGAACGCTTTGAGGTTTGCCGCAATCGTTTTTTCAGGGAAGGATTTACGGATGACCTTTTCCCAAAGTGATAAATCAATTTGTAAATAGGAAGATAAAACGCCCAGAAGGGCCGTATTTTCAGTTCTTATATCGCCGGCCTTAACAGCACAATCGCTGGCATTCACTACTTTTACGAGGTGAAAGATATTTTTTATGGTTTCAAAAATATTACCGGGATATTGCGCGTCTCCAAGATTTACAGAGGGTGGATAAATTTCCTTTTCATTTACAATGATGGTGCTTTGCGGCGTTAAAAAGTCAAGGTATCGCAGGGTCTCCAATTTTTCAAAAGACACCAGGATATCAACGACTCCTTTTTTCGCGATGGGTGAATACACCTTTCGTCCATATCGGACATGACTGGTAACACACCCGCCCCTTTGAGCCATACCATGTACTTCGCTCTTCTTTGTATCCATGCCGGCTTCCATCATGACGAGGCATACAATATCACTTGCCCGTAAAATTCCCTGACCGCCCACACCGGCAAAAAGTATACTCTTTATATCTTTATTTGCTCGCATCTACTCTATCTCTCTATAATAGCGCCGACTTTGCATACCTGCTGGCATACGGTGCAGCCTGTGCAGAGGCTGTCGTCAATAAATGCAACACCCTTTTGCTTTTTTGAACGTTTTTTGCGTTCCATTGCACCTTCGTCGTCAAACTTTTTCCAGGAGATAGGAGGACACCCAAGACTAACACATGTTTTGCAACCGATACATGTATCTGCATTCACCTTGAGGGGTTTTCTCTCATCCTTCTCTCTCCGCTTGAACAATACACAGGCTCTCCTTGATATGACGACGGATGGGCCGGATTTCAATAATTCTTCCTGCAATACTGTTCTTGTTGATTTGAGATCATAAGGATCTATGACGTGTACGCTCTCAATGCCTAATGCGGCGGCAAGTTCTGTAAAATTGATCTCCTTTGTTTTTTCTCCCTGCAGGGTATAGCCTGTGGCCGGATGCTCCTGCATACCTGTCATGGCGGTTGTTCTGTTGTCACAGATGACTATGACGGCATCACTCTTATTATAAGACATATTTAAAAGAGGAGTGATTCCGGAATGAATGAATGTCGAGTCGCCGATAACCCCGACCACCTTCCCCTTTGCCTTGCCCCTCAGCGCTTTACTCATACCATGGGCCATGCCGATACTCGCTCCCATACAGATGCATGAATGAAGCCCTTCCAAAGGTTTCATAAAAGCTAACGTGTAACAGCCGATATCGCCCGCGACGAAGGCTTTTAATTTTCCAAGAACATAGAATAACCCTCTATGTGGACAACCGGGACAGAGATTCGGCGGTCTCGGGGGAATTGCCAGATCGGCAAGCCTCAACGCTCGTGTTTTTTCTCCCTTGAGAGATGATTCAATCACGCCGGGATCAAATTCGTTGGTATAGGGAAATACTTCTTTTCCTATAATGTGGATACCCATAGCCTTGACCTGCTCTTCAATAAAGGGGTCAAGTTCCTCTATGACATAGAGTTTCTTTACTTTTGATGCGAACGTTCGGATTAGCTTTTCCGGCATTGGATAGACCATACCGAGTTTCAAATAGGAATAATCGGGGAAAATGTCTTTCGCATAGTTATATGACATGCCGGCGGTGATTATGCCAACTTCAGGATCATTCATCTCAATTTTATTTTCCGAAAAATTATCAGCAAACTCTTTGAGTTTTTGAAGCTTTTTCTCAACTTCCAGCCTTCTCACGCGGGCATTCATGGGAACCATAACGTACTTTGCCGTATTGAATTGTATGCTCGTCGGGTCCCCTATGGATTTTGGCTTTTCTAACGCTACGACCGACTTGGAGTGCGAAACGCGGGTAGTTGTCCTGAAGAAGACTGGCGTATCGAACTCTTCACTGATGTCGAAGGCAAGTTTGATATACTCTTTTGCTTCCTGGCTATCGGCAGGCTCAAGCATTGGTATTTTAGCAAACTTCGCGTAGTTTCGGTTATCCTGCTCGTTTTGTGAGCTGTGCAGGGAGGGATCATCGGCGGTAATGATGACGAGCGCTCCGTTTGTCCCCGTATAGCTTACTGTAAAAAGGGGATCAGCGGCGACATTCACTCCGACATGCTTCATGGTAACCAACACTTTTGCACCCGCCAACGCTGCCCCAATGCCGACTTCCAGGGCTACCTTTTCGTTGGGAGACCATTCTGCATAGACGCCGTCATACACGGCAAATGTCTCAATTATTTCTGTACTCGGAGTTCCCGGATAACCGGAAGCGAAACGAACGCCATGTTCATACGCGCCCCTCGCAATAGCTTCATTCCCTGACATCAATGACTTCATATGTGTAATATTACTGATTCCTTAACTCGTGGTTGATATTTTTCTCTTTAAGAAAAGCTCCATGCCTGGATCGGTAGTCTTGCTGAGGGCTTTTTGGTAATATTCGAATGCTTTTTCTTTATTATTCATTTCTTCGTAAATTCTTGCAATGTTTCTGTATGTTATGCTTACAAAGCTCCCCCCGGTTTTTGAAGCGGACGCTTTTTCAAATGATTCAAGAGCATTCTTCCAGTCTTTTTTACTTTCATAGCAATACCCCAATCCATTGTACCCCATTGCCTGTAAATCGCTGCCCCCGGGTGCTTCCTTTATAAAGTCAGTATACGCTTTCACTGCAGCGTCAATGTTACCAATATCGTAGTAAACACTTCCCATTTGATACTGGGACATCATGGCCGCTTTTGATCCTGGGTATCGGGTTACCACATCCTGATAAAGTTTTAAAATATTCTGATCCGGATTAATTCCCTGCATTGAATTTTTCATTGCAGCAAGGTGTGCCATCGTATACAGTTTCTGTGCGTTACTCTCATAATTCATCTTATAAAGATACCAACCGATGGCAATCACAATGATTGAAGTAATAACGCCGGATATGATATAAATTTTTCTCTTATTTTCTGATATATACGTCGATATTCTATTTACTGCTGCCTGAAATGAATCAGGCTTTTCAATGTCCTTCTTTGTAATCTTCTTCACCATACAGCAACCATCCTGTTAAAATTCAAATTTTATCTGTTCATTGATTTTTTCGACGATAAATGACGGTATCCTTACTATTTTCCCGAGGTTATTTGTACAGGCGTGAACGGTATATCCCTCGACGAGAATCTTCTCTTTGTCTTCATCCGAAATGGTATAGTTGAATTTCATGCTCGCTCTTTTTAGATATTCCAATTCAGTTTCAACAACAATGATCTGATCGTATTTCGCCGGCAGCAGATAGTGGCAATACGCCTCCGTCAACGGCAGGTTATAGCCCTTTGATTCCATAGCCGCATATACAATGCCCATGCCTCTGAGAAGTTCCGTCCGCCCGATCTCAAACCATTTGATGTAATTGGTATGATAGACGATCCCCATCGCATCCGTATCCGCGTAAATCACGCGTATCTTAACGTGATTTTTCTTCAATAAATCCTCTCCAATTCTTGATGAACTTATCCATAAGAATGTGGCCGGGTGAAATCATCACACCACAATTACTTGCCGATGACTCAGTAAAAGCTGATCCGTTTTTCAAATTTTCCCTTTCATCGGAACACAGTATCGCAAATGGCGATGGGCTGGACGCGTGCGTCTTTAAGCTGATCGGTGTAGGGTGATCGCTTAAAACCAGCANNTGTTTCCCTCATGGCCCATTTCATCCGGGGCCTCAACATGGATAAATACAAAATCGCTCTCTTTCAATGCCTCAAGGGCATTTCTCGCCTTCCCAAGGTAATTCGTATCAATATAGCCCGTCGCTCCATCAACACGTATGACGTTAAGACCTGCGTAAATGCCAATTCCATTTAAAAGGTCAACGGCCGATATCATTCCCCCCCGCAGATTGTATTTCTCGGTGAGTTTTACAAATTTCGGCACCCTTCCCTGCCCCCATAACCATAGGGAGGTTGCCGGTTTTTTCCCTTCCGCGATACGTCTCTTATTGACAGGGTTATCCGCCAACACAATCTGAGAACGTTTCATAAGGCTGTTAATCTGTTCCTCGCCTTCTCCGCGGGGCAGATAATCCCTGATTTCTTTTCCGGTAATATCATGCGGAGGCGTTGTCTTGAGGAGGGCTTTCCCATTCCTCCATACACACAGGTGCCTGTAGCTTACGCCGGGATAGAATTGAAATCTTTCCGTCCCCATTGTGCTATTTATATCTGCTATTATTGCCTTCGCTTCCTGGGATGTTATATGCCCTGCGGTAAAGTCATCCATTATGTTTTGCGCGTCTCCGCCCAAAGTCACAAGATTACAACGAAAGGCAACATCATCTTCTCCAAGACGAACCCCCATGTTCGCCGCTTCCAGAGGCCCCCTGCCCGTGTAGTATTGTTCAGGATTATAACCGAGCACAGACATAATGGCCACGTCACTTCCCGGAGAAAACCCGGCGGGTATGGTATCTATGAGACCCAATGTACCTTCTTTCGCAATCTTATCCATATTAGGGGTGCGGGCGTATTCCAGCGGTGTTTTACCGTTTAATTCTTTTAACGGATAATCCGCCATGCCGTCGCCGAGCAGGATTACGTATTTCATTACAGCCTTTCGTCCTCGATTCGTATCACGATCGTTTTCCCGTGAATTATATCAAGTCGATCAATCTTTTTTATTGCTTTCCGAACATCTTTTTCCTTCGATTTGTGCGTATTCATGACAATGGGAACCGGCCCCGCCTTTTGCCTGCCCTTTTGAATAACGGCGGCGATGCTTATATTGTTCTCACCAAGAATTCCGGAAATTTTCGAAAGAACTCCCGGCCGGTCTAGAGCGGAAAACCTGAAATAGTAGTTTGTAAAGAGATCATCAAAAGGCATCAACGTGATATCTTCACTGACATTTTCTCTCATTGAACGCGCCGGCACCCTTCCCGATATTCCTTTCAATATATTTCTNNTCGGCATCATCCCGGCGCCTTGACCATACAGGAATACAGTGCCGGAGGCGTCACCGACAAAATGAAACGCGTTGAAGTTGCCATTAACATTTGCCAGAAGGTGGTCAAGGGGAATCATGGTAGGATGAATCCGCGTCTCTATAATGTCTCCTCTTTGAATAGCAATGGCGAGCAGTTTGATCCGATAACCAAGCTCTCTGCCAAAATTAATATCCTGCTGGGTGATCCCCGAGATGCCTTCCCTGTATATATCTTCATAGTTAACCCTCTTGCCGTATGCCAGGGATAGTGTAATGGCAAGCTTATGGGCAGTATCGATGCCCTCGATGTCAAATGTCGGATCAGCTTCCGCGAAACCAAGTTCCTGGGCTTCCTTCAGCACAACCCTGAATGATTTCCCCTCATCCGTCATTTTGCTCAATATATAGTTTGATGTGCCGTTCATTATACCGTAAATTGACTTGATTTGGTTTCCTGCAAGACTTTCCTTGAGTGTCTTGATGATGGGTATTGTTCCACCGACACTCGCTTCAAAACCGATATCAACTCCCGCCTTCTCTGCAGCCCGAAATATTTCATTGCCGTATGTGGCCAGGAGTGCTTTGTTGGCGGTAATTATATGTTTTTTGTTCGCAATGGCCTCGAGCATAAACGAGCGCGCGGGCTCATAGCCGCCCATAAGCTCAATGACGATATCTATTTCAGGATCATCGAGGATCGCTTTCGCATCCGTCGTCAACAGCCCTTTCCTGACGGTGACCTGTCTCTGTGTTGTAATATCGAGATCGGCGATTTTCTTCAGGACAACTTTCGCGCCGAGCCGATTTTGGATGAGGTCAATGCTTTCCTGAAGCAGCTTCACAACCCCTGTCCCAATAGTGCCGAATCCGATCAATCCC
Organism: Syntrophaceae bacterium; assembly: GCA_017885225.1. Lineage (GTDB taxonomy): Bacteria > Desulfobacterota > Syntrophia > Syntrophales > UBA2185 > UBA2185. Next base: position 14,852 of record JAFNGM010000087.1, read on the forward strand.
AAGTTTATCCTTTTCATAAGCTCATACCCGTTTTCTCTTCGTCATTAATACGAAAATAGATTTAATCACCCCCTTATTAAAGGAGGCCGGCATTTGATTGTCCCCCTCTGGAGGGGGCAAGGGGAGGTGTCCCCCTTTACAAAATCCCTCTCAATCTCCCTTTACGAAAGGGAGACTTAATAGACTCGATATTTTTCATGTCTTCGTGGTGACCCATGGGGCATGATGGTTTTCCGCTTTTCTCTTTGTCATTCCCGCGAAGGCGGGAATCCGGAAGCACTATTATCAAATGCTGCCACTTCTATAACAGTAACCGTCTAATTGTCAACAGTAATGTCCCTACAGTATTGCAAAGAAGGGCTCTTCTTGATAACTGGCCTGCAAGCACACTCGACTATATATTTTTAAAGGCTTTCGATTTACGATGATTTAATTGATTACTATATTAAGTCGAGATTTTAGGGGAAAGCGTTTGTGTAGCAGCTTTCTTTTGGAAATGCGTGAGTGTGATCAAGGGAAAAACAGAAAGTCCTGGTTATTGTCTTCACCTACCTATCCGTAACATAATCCGTATTA
>JAFNGM010000088.1 GCA_017885225.1 Syntrophaceae bacterium
AACCTCATAGGCTATGTTTCCAAATGCCCGTCCAGTACCTCCCTTATCTTTTGAGCTAAAGAAGATATAGTAAAAGGCTTCTGGATGAAGGCATAACAGCCCTTTTCCATAATCCTGATCGCCTGAGCGTTCAAACTGTATCCGCTGGCGAGGATAGCCTTCACATGGGGATTAATTTCCTTGAGACCGTCAAAGGTTTCACCGCCCCCCATCTCAGGCATAACCATATCCAGAATAACAAGGGATATCCTTTCCCGGTTGGCCTTATATTTCTCAATGGCCTCAGAGCCGCCCCTGGCGGTGAGAACGTCATAGCCGAGGCTTTTCAGAATTTCCTCGCTCACTGCAATTACCACTTCTTCATCATCAACTAGGAGAATGGTTTCATTCCCCTTCAGGAGAGTTTCAGGAGTGACTTTCTCCGCCCCCACCTCTTTCTGTGTGGCGGGGAGATAGATATTAAAGGCAGTTCCATGACCCTTTTCACTATACACGTTAATAATCCCTCCGTGGCCCTTGACAATTCCATACGCGGAGGCCAGGCCGAGACCCGTACCCCTTCCCATCTCTTTTGTAGTAAAGAAGGGTTCAAATATCCTCTGCTGCGTCTTTTCATCCATGCCGACACCGGTATCCGTTACGGATACCTTCACGTACTTTCCTTGAACCACGGAAAAGGGTTTTACATAGGTTTCATCCAGAATAACGTTGTCAGTCTCCAGGTACAGATCTCCGCCTTTCGGCATGGCCTGCCAGGCATTCACAAAAAGATTCAACAGGACCTGTTCAGTCTGCCCCCGATCCGCTTCCACAGGCCAAAGGTCTTCCCGTAATTTGTGGTGGATCGAAATCTCCTTTTTCGTCCGACCGAACATACCGGCGGTGCTCTTTATCAATACATTTAAATCGACAGGTCTAATCTCGTACCTGCCTCCCCGGGCAAATCCCAGGAGTTGCGCCGTCAAATCAGCCCCTCTTGTCACCTGCTCTTCAATACTTTTGAGCTTATGATGATGGGAATTGTTTTCATCGGTCGTCAACAGGATTAATGATGTATATCCTTGGATACCCATGAGGAGATTATTGAAATCATGGGCAACACCCCCTGCCAGTGTTCCAATGGCTTCCATTTTCTGGGCTTGAATCAGCCCTCTTTCTAATTTTTCTTTTTCCTCTTCAGCCTTTTTGCGTTCGGTGATGTCTCTTACAAACGCCCAATAGCCACATGGTGTGCCGTGTACATCCTTTATGAGGTATGTTTGAATTTCAGTGGGAAATGTGCTCCCGTCTTTCCTTCTGTATTCTTTTTCATAGATATCCGAATAACCTTGAACGTCAACCTGTTCTCTTAGGATACGAAGCTCCATTTCATGCCATTGATACGGCGTGATATCTTTATACGTGAGGCGCGTCACCTCCTCGAAAGTATAGCCCAGCATGCTCAAAAACCTGCTGTTGCACTCCGTGATTATTCCTTGTTCATTCACTGAAGCAGTTCCGTCCCGGAGGTTCTCGTAGAGCTCTCTGTATTTCTTTTCAGATTGACGCAGCGCCATCTCGGCACGTTTTCGCTCGGTGATATCAACTATAAACGGCAGAAAGTAAAGAAGTTCGCCCTCCGCTTCTCTGATCGACCGCACAGAAAGACGTCCCCATATGATGCTGCTGTCCTTGCGAATATACCTTTTTTCCGTCGTATACTCGTCTATCTCTCCGGCAGAAAGGCGTTTTACCTGCTCCATATCTGCAGCCAGGTGGTCAGGGTGGGTTATATCGGTGAATTTCAGTGTTACAAATTCCTCCTGTGTATATCCCATCATGCGACACAAGGCATCGTTTACGCGCATAAAACGATAATCGAGCGAAACGATGGCCGCCCCGACCGGCGACTGATCAAAAATGCGCCGGAAATTCGCCTCACCATGCCGGAGCTTTTCTTCCAGATGCTTGCTCGCAGTTATGTCGCGGTTAGTACCCCGGTAACCAATTATTTTTCCTGTCTCGTTAATGAGTGGTACACCGGTGGATTCCACAAAAATATAGTGACCGTCTTGATGAACCCGCTTATTCACGATGCGGAAAAAGTATTCGGTCCTGCTAAAGAAACCTCTGAACGTCTCTTTGAGCTCTTCTCTTTCGTCTGGAGCATAGAAATCGTAGTAACGCTTCCCGATCATCTCCCCGGGCCCATAGCCGAGAATCTGCTTCACGGCCTGGCTGGAATAGGTATAGCGACCTTCTCTGTCCGTTTCCCAGATCCAGTCCTGGGAACTTTGCGCCACCTGCTCAAAACGCTCTTCAGACCTGCGTACGGCCTCCGCAGAACTGATGGTTTTATACGTAATAACAAGTGGTATCATGATTAAAAGACAGGCAACGATAGTGAGAATCACGCCGACTGCCTTATATATTGTAACTCTATCTGTCGTGGTCATGAGCACAATCGACCACCCCTCTGGATAAATTACTTTACGTGAGGCAAGGTATGTATTCCCGTGGAGGATCACTTCCGCTCTGTCCGTCACCACACTCTGAAAAATCACATCAAACGGCTTTTCGCCGAACTGCTTTGACGCGAGTAATTCTTTCTCGGTTTCCTGGGACAGGGGCCATAAACTCTTCATGATCAATCCGGGATCGCTGGAGAGGAAAATAATACCGTTCTTATTTACAAAGAAACAGTAAGGGTAATTCCGTAATTGAAGCTCCATCCCGTCGAGATCTTTTTTCATCACGACAACGCCATTGATTTCTCCCTTAATGCTCTTCACGGGAAAACTCGCATAAAAGCCCCTCTTCAAAGAAGTAATGCCCAGCCCGAAGTAGCGGCCGGGATTGCCGGTAACTGCCTGGGTAAAATAAGGACGAAAATGGTAGGACTTTCCGACGAAGCTGTCTGGATCGTTGCGGTTGGAAGAGGCGATGGTAATTCCATCAACATTCATAACATAACTGACGGAGACATCCAGGGCCGAGTTATATCTGTCGAGCGCCGAGTTTGCACGTGCGATATCCCTATCCCTGCGGGAAGTCAACGCCGAGACTATCCAGGGAGACCCTGCCATAGCCTTGACGGCCCCTTCAATCGTTTTCAGCTCATCAGTGAGGTGGGTGGTCAGGAGTAATGTCGTTGCTTTATTATCTTCAAGAATCTCACGCCTGGCCCTGTCGCCCAAATAATCCGTTATGAACCACCCGGCACTCACCACGGCAACGAGGAGGATAAAATGGACGATCATCCATCGAGAGCGCGTAAATATCCTTTTG
>JAFNGM010000089.1 GCA_017885225.1 Syntrophaceae bacterium
CCCCCGCTACTTCTCTGCATGAGGCATTTCCTTTATCATTTTACTGAAGACGTCTTTCGCCACATCAGGAAGCTTCGGCTTTATAAGCATGTAATCTTCTGCCTCGTGATGACCTGCCTTCCATAATATTTTACCGGAGGATGCGTCGATCATCTTGATTCCGAAGCCCACCTTTGCCACCTTTTTATCGTATTCCGTTGTGTAAGTCCAATAGTCTACATTCACCAAAAGAAAGGCATCAACTTTTGATATTTGACCGATTTTCTTGCTGAGTTCGGGATCGGAGAAGTTAACCGCCTTGAGTTTGGTGGTATAGTCAAGATAAATTCTTCGCAGTTCCTCATTTACTTGGATTTGCCTGCTTATGGTGTCCGCAGTCACAACATCCTTAAACCACTGTTTCTTAATAATTACTCCCGCGATTACCTGATCCGCAACCCCTCTCGCCTCTTCGTGTATCCCTACATCAACGGGAAATATCCCTATGCTCTTCGGTATGTAATTATTTGCCTCAGAATCAACCCAGGAATAGCGTAGCCCGCCACACCCGAAAACTGAAATAATCAGAAGCATCAAAATGGAAAGTATAAAAAGTCTCTTCGTTATTATCACGGCAATCCCCCACGACAGCGCAACCCTGTCTTTTATGTGAACCACACCCACAACAAGGAGCTTAAGCCCGCTAAAATATAGGAAGTTTCTAAAATCCCTTCCTGAACGACCCCGGAAAACGCCGACCTTCTATCATAAAGAATAAAATAAATCCATACAAAAAAAATGCACGGCAGCAGGGCAAAACCAACGGATGATGTCCACCCTAAGTAACTGGAAATAAAAAGGAGGACAAACAATGCAACAATTATTCCTTGTAAGAGAACGTTGGTACGCTCTTTTCCGATGAGGACGGGGATTGTCTCTCTTCCAATAAGCCTGTCGCCCTGAATATCCAGGACATCAGATATTGCTGAACGAACAAATACAATTCCAAAGATAAAGAGAAATGCGACGATCACCGCAGGGGTAATCGAGAGACTCACTTCAAGCTGGGGCAATGCCGCGGCCACCGCGGCCCACGCCGTGGCGGTAGCAATGTTCTTTGAACCCGGTAGGTCTTTCAAGCTTTTAAAGCGCCAGTTATCCGGCAATAATCGTGTATTGTAAAGCACACCGAACGTGGAAATCAATAGAAGCAATATAAATGCATTCATACCGGCACTGAAAGAACCTATAAGGACCATAATCACAGAGATAATGGCCGCCGCGACATACGCCTTCTCATGCTTTCGATACGACTCTTCCCTGAATGAACCGATGATCGTGCTCGCTTTTCTGTCAATAAGACGGTTAAGGGTATGCATGGCATATACAAAAAGGGACGTTACCAGGATATTGACTACCTTCACATCAAGTCTCTGCAAGAGCATGCTGGCGAGAGACAGGCATCCGGCTCCAAGTGCAGAATAGATGTCAGTCTTGACGGTAAATACCCATACTTTAAAAAGCTTCTTGACATTTTTACTTTTTTCACTCTGGCAGGTTGCAATACTGTCCACCACACGATCTATAATCCAGTTTGGTGTTGATGCCCCGGCAGAGACACCGATCTCTTCATACTGGTTCACGGGGATATCCTGTAATTCATCCGCCGTTTCTATATGGTATGTCGGTTTGCCTTGACGCTCTGAAATTCTGGCCAGCCGTTTTGTATTTGCACTGTTTCTCCCGCCGACAATAAACATGGCGTCCATCTCTGCGGTCAGGTTTTTCACCTCTGTCTGTCTTCTTTCTGTGGAATCGCAGATGGTATCGAAGACCACCGTATCCGGAACTTTCGCTTTAATCCTGTCTACAATTTCTATATATTCGTCCATATTCTGAGTAGTCTGGGCGACCACGCACACCCTCCCCAGGGGAGGAAGATTCTCAACCTCATGCACACTGCCTACGACGATACCCCTTCCATAGGCATAGCCTAAAAGACCGTTCACCTCGGGATGCTCCCTGTCTCCGATAATAACAACGGTATAATCCAAGGATACATGCTTTTTGATAATAGCCTGGACATGCGCCACTTTTGGACAGGTGGCATCAATGATTCTGATCCCTTTTTCCTTGATTTTCTTTCGTTCTTCCGGTGATATGCCATGAGCCCTGATGATGATCGTGGAAGCTTTCCCGGATGCGTCAATTTCATCAACGTCGGTAATGGGAATTATCCCCCTTGACCTCAGGAGTTCGATCGTTTGGGGATTGTGAATCAGGGGACCGTAGGTGTAAATATTTTCTTTTCCCTTGCGTTGGGCGATATCGAGAACCATATCCACGGCCCTTCTCACTCCCATGCAAAACCCCGCTGTTTTGGCTAGCTTAACTCCCATCTGCGTTGTAGAACCTTTAATCTTTTGTTTTTTTACTACTCAGTGAATTAATCAGACAGGCGAGACGCCTGTCCCACTAGTGGAGTTATATTCTCACCGTAGGACAGGCGTCCCGCCTGTCCACACCATTAATGTTCAGATGATTATACAAATTCCATTTATGTTTTTAAATAGATAAAAAACTCCT
>JAFNGM010000090.1:0-18805 GCA_017885225.1 Syntrophaceae bacterium
TCGACTGCTCCGTCTTCTCGATCCGGGTGATTGTTGCCTGTCCCGGATAGCTCTCGTAGGTGCATGGGCCGCCGGCCCGATCCGGGGAAAGGGCGAACGCGTTGCCCATAGATGTCGTGAGAGCGAAACAAAAAAGAACCACACCTGAAAAGACGAGGATGCTTCTCATATTCTGCCTCCTGTTTTGATTTATTGAGACGAATTGCTTCCCTGGGGAAGTATAAAAAAGATGCCGTTGTATGTCAAAGGAATAATGGCCACCGCTTTGCCTCGTGGGGGTAGAGGTTGATGCTCAGCGGTGTCTATCCTGGGGGATAAGGTCGCGAAAATAAAACCGGTCATCCCTGATCACCGATCTCCCCTTCTTGCATGGGATGGGTTCCACGAAATTTGGCCCGTCGTAGACGAATGAGTGGAATTCGCCGTTCTCTCCGCAGGGGTCGACGGTGGGAGGGAGGTCAGAGAGGAATTGTGTGTTGTATACTCTGCCGGCAAAGGATCGATTGAGGGCATGTAAATCGACACAGGTGATGATCGCCTTGAAACCAAGGTTCAGAAATTCATGGGCCAGTTCCGGAGAGGGCTTTTTCCAGAGCGGGAAGGAGGCGTTCATGCCCATCTTTGACAGCTGTCGTTCGCGATATGCTCTGATATCTTCGAGGAAAACATCGCCGAACACGACGGTGGTTACGCCTTCGCCGGCATATTTTCCAAGTACGGCCGACATCCTTGCCTCATAGACTTCATTGGAGCTATCCGGGGGGATAAATACCTTCTCAAGGGGTATTCCAAGGACATGGCTTTGTCTTTCAAGGAGCACCTGCCTTACGCCGTGCATGCTGATTCTGTTATAGTGCTCCGTGACCGTAGTCAGGAGGGCGGATATGGCGAGACCTTCCTGCTGAACCTTATAGAGGGCAAGGGCGCTGTCCTTCCCTCCACTCCATGCAACCATCACTGTGTCCATCCTGATTTGTTCCTTTCAGAGCCCTGAGAAACCAGGGGCATTGTGTCAATTCCTTGCAATTATGTCAATGGTATCTCACCATGAAAGGCAAGTTGAGTGTGGGCAATAACCAGGAGTGATGATAGTTTCATTAAGGACGTCCCGATCAGGGCCTTAATTTGTTATTGATAATTGTCCGGCACTAAAGGATAATAGCGAGCCTAAAACACATTTGATTTCTCACCTTCACCGCATCTCATACAATTTCTCGTTTGAAGTGTATTGACACAACAAAAACTTTTGAAACTTCAAGAAAGGGGGAAGAGGATATGCAATTTCTGCAGTTAAGAAAAAATGAGGGAATTGCCACGGTTACCTTGGGCAGGGGAAAGGTAAATGCCATCAACGAATATGTGATCGATGAAATGGCCGGCTGTTTCGGAATGCTTGCCGCTGATCATGAGGTGAAGGCGGTAATCATCACAGGCGCGGGAAAGTTCTTTTCCTTTGGATTCGACATTCCAGAGTTTCTCAGCTATCCAAAGGAGGATTTTGTCCGCTATCTCACAAAGTTCACCGCTTTTTACACGTTCCTGTTCCTGTACCCGAAACCGGTTGTCGCCGCCCTCAACGGCCATACCATCGCGGGAGGCTGCATGATTGCCATTTCCTGCGACTACAGGATCATGGTATCCGGGAAGGCGAAAATTGCGCTCAATGAGATCAACTTCGGTTCATCACTGTTCGCAGGCAGTGTTGAGATGATGAAACTCCTGCTGGGACAGAGGAACGCCGAACAGGCAGCGTACAGAGGCGCCATGTATACAGCGGAGGAAGCATATCAACTGGGGCTCATTGACAGGATTTCAACGGAAGAAGCGCTGGAATCGGACGCGAGAAATGTGGCGCTGATGTATGCCTCCAAGGATGGTGCTGCGTTCAAGAGTGTCAAGAATCTCCTGCGGAAGTCTGCCGCGGAAGACATGAGAAGAAGGGAGCGGGATTCGATCAGGGAATTTGTGGACATCTGGTATTCGGAAAGCACCTGGAAAACGCTGCAGGAGAAAAAGATATATGGATAACAGGGAGTTCCTGCTCTATGTTTCCCATTGACAGGCATGCCCTTTTTTTCTATTTTACGAACACTGCCGGAATGCCCCGGCCTGTGGGCGGAGAAATTCACTTCGGCATAAGGGCAATCCTGTCAAATTCCATTGAGTAAGGAAACACGTGATCTTCCGAAAATCAACAAAGAAAAAGATCGTCCTGTCCCTTTGGCTTCTTTCTTTTTTTATCGTTCTCGGGGTTCTGCTTTACTGCCTGTACCTTTCCATCCTGATCGATACACGGTTTTCGGGGAGAAGATGGGGCATCCCGTCTAAAGTGTATTCCGACAGCACCCTGCTTTTTCCCGGGCAGAAGGTGAACCAGTCTCTCCTCATCAACAAGCTTCGCCGTCTCGAATACCGGAATGTTGCCCATGCGCCGGAATCAAGCGGCGAAATGCGCAGGGGGGAAGCTTTTGTGGAGTTGTACCTCCGCGACCTGGAGATGCCGGCAAAAAGACAAAAAGGCTTCCCCGTGAAAATTGCGTTCCGGAACCAGGAAATTGAAAGCATCATCCGCAAGGACAATGGGGCAGCACTGCCTATTTTGGAACTTGAGCCGGAAAAGATCATGCTGTTTTTCGGTCCCGAGAGGCAGCAGAGGCAGCTCGTTTCCATCGATCGTGTTCCAAAACACCTCATACACGCCGTGCTGGCCGCGGAAGACAGCCGCTTCTTCGAACATCACGGATTCGATATCCGATCCATCCTCCGGGCCATATACATCAATATACGGCATGGCACTATCCGGCAGGGCGGATCGACATTGACCCAGCAACTGGCCAAGAGCTATTTCCTCACCCCGGAGAGGACATTTGCCAGGAAAATCAAGGAACTGCTCATGGCGCTCACCATGGAGATCAAGTACCGCAAACACGTAATCTTCGAGATCTACCTGAATGAAATTTACCTGGGCCAGAAAGGTTCCGTATCGATCAACGGTGTCGGTGAAGCGGCCTTCTTCTATTTCGGAAAACCGGTGGAAAACCTCTCCCTCGCCGAAGCGGCGACGATGGCCGGTCTTATCAAGAGCCCCGGCCTTTATTCTCCTTATGTGAGCGAAGCAAAATCCCGGGAGCATAGGAACAAGGTTCTCCACGACATGGAAAGACTCGGGTATATAACCCGAACACAGATGGACGGAGCCTCTCAAGAACCGGTGAAGACCGTGGGGTTTACGGCGTATGGGAAAAAGGCGCCCTACTTTGTCGATTACGTTTCCAAACAGCTGCCCACCCTCTACTCTCAGAAAATCCTTTCTTCACAGGGTCTTTCCCTCTATACTACCTTGGATTCCCAGGTTCAGGAAGCGGCAGAAAACGCTCTGGAAAGGGGATTGGCCCGCCTGGAAAAGACCCATCCGTCCTTGAAGCGTTCTCATCCGGAGGGGAAACTCCAGGGAGTGATCATCGTCATGCAGCCGAAAACGGGATATATCCTCGCCATGGTAGGCGGCAGGGATTACTCGGCAACCCAGTTCAACAGGGCGACCCAGGCGCGCCGGCAGCCGGGAAGCGCGATCAAGCCCTTCGTGTACCTGAGCGGTCTGGATCAGTTTACACCCGCGACAGAGCTCTCCAACGAGCAAAAAACATATGATGTGGATGGTAAGTCATGGAAGCCGCATGGAAAGAGCTCTGATTCCGGAAAAGGGATACGGATGAGGGATGCCCTGGCCAGATCTGACAATCTGGCCACTGTCGATCTGGCCATGAAAGTCGGGCTCGACAGGATCGTGGATACGGTGAAGGCCTTTCAGTTTTCCACACCCGTGAAGCCGCAGCCCTCACTCGCGCTGGGGGCGTATGAGGTTATTCCCCTCGAACTGGCGAGGGCGTACTGTACTTTTGCTTCTGACGGTGTGGAGCCGTATCCGTTGTCCCTGAAGACGCTCGTTGATGAAAACGGAAATGTCCTGGAGCAGAGGCATATGACCATTCAAAATATCATCTCTCCGGCCAAGGCGTATGTAATGAGCGACATGATGCGAAGTGTGGTTACGGAAGGAACGGCAAAATCAGCGAAAAATATGGGGATAACATTTCCCGTTGCGGGAAAGACGGGAACGACAAACGAGTACCGGGATGCCTGGTTCGTCGGATACACTCCTGATGTGCTGGTGCTGGTGTGGGTAGGTTTCGATAACGGCGAGAGCGTATCCGCGGAAGGTGCTGTGGCGGCCCTTCCCATCTGGGCTGACCTGATAAGAGCCATCCCGCAGTACATATCGGGAGAATGGTTTACAATGCCTCCCGGTGTCGTGAAGGAAAAGGTCTGTTCGCAAAGCGGGCAACTGGCTGTTGAACGCGGATGTCCTGAACCTTTCGAAGAGGTATTTCTGGAGGGAAATGTGCCTGCTGAATACTGTCAAATTCCGGAGCACAGGGCTTATTCAGGAGAAGTGTTGAAAACATGGTGGAAGAAGCTGTGGAGGAGATAGGACATGGAGGCTAAAAAGATTCGCCTGTGGGTGTCGTATTTCATATGCTTTATTCTATCAGGCTGCGCCGCTGTTGCTTCCTCACCGGCGAGACATCCGGCAAAGACGCCTTCCGATGCGAGGATAGAGAAAAAAGAATCGCGCGAGGCGAAACCCCGTCCCCGGGAGGTGGCGTCACTCCATTTAACGGAACAGGGGCAGATGCTCCTCGAGAGTGGGAAAGTCGATGAGGCAATAGGTGTTCTGGAGCGGGCTGTCAGTATCTATCCCTCGAACGGGAAAAACTACTATTACCTCGCGGAAGCATGGCTGCGAAAGGGTAATGTGGCGCAAGCCAGGGAGTGGAACCGGTTGGCGGGGATGTATCTGGCGGGGGATAGTGAATGGTCGCCGCGGGTTTATGAACAGCGTGGGCGGCTTCACGTGCAGAATCGGTGATCATGAAAGGGAGAGTGCCCGCTATTTCTTCACCGCTTCCACAGACAAATCAACCTCTTCTACTGTGGAATGAGCAGGGGACCAGCGCAGCTTCCATCTCGAGATCGGCGTCTGGAGTAGCGCCGTATCGGCTGAAGATACATACTCAGTCCATACGGCCACATCGATCCACCAGTTGAGGATGGCCTTGTAACCCCAGAGGTGAACTTTACTGGCAACACCCGGATGTGCTGAAACCAACAGGTCATAAACGTCCCACTCGACAGCCTCCCCCGGCTGCAGCGACTCCGCAGTCGCGGCGCGCGTGAGGGCATCGGTGATATCTTGAACTGATCCGCCTTCCTGTGCCAGTGTCGCGTGTGGTACAAACCTGACTACTGCCGCATTGCCTGTATTTCGCATTGAAAGAATCACCCTTTTGAACAGTATTTCCCTTCCCCCTGTGACTTGAAGTTTTGAAGGGACCGCGTGCAACGAAAATTCCAGGCCGCTTTCCTGCGATTGAGTGGTTATCTCTGAGTTCATGGCCTATCCCCCCGGCATAGATAGCTTCGTATCGATTATTCCCCTACAATCCTTGCATCAAGGTATACATTTTAAAACGGCGTGTCAATTATTGATTGAATGAAGAGGGGAAAATCCTTAATATCTGGAATAATTAATGAATCATGACATTCTCGGAGGTTAAGGCAAATAATACTTGACATGCGCCTTGAGGTTGTACTATATGCGCACATCTATTAAAACCCAGCGACGATGGTATAGTTGTCAAATGGGGAAAGTTAAGAGTTGGATCAAACATAGTGAAGTGCGAAGGTTGGCTGCCATGCTCTTTAGGATCTTGGTGGCTTTTTTCTTTCTGTCATAGGTGCAATCCGACTTTGAGAAATTTTAAGAAAGGAGGATTAAAGCGATGTCAGAAGGTAAAGTGAAGTGGTTTAACGAACAAAAAGGCTTTGGTTTTATCGAAAAGGATGACGGTGGCGATGTGTTTGTTCATTTCAGCGCCATCCAGGCCAGCGGATTTAAGACATTATATGAAGGCCAGCGTGTCAGCTTCGACGTTCAGCAGGGCAAGAAAGGTCCCGCAGCAGAAAATGTAAAATCCTTATAAATATCCTATTTTTAGGGGAATAACACAGGCACTCCAATATGGTTTACCATATTCCAGAGTGCCTGTTCTGTTATAAGGGCCATCTGTGATGTATGTATGTAGGCTGAATTGTTGTAGTTAAAACTTGGCTTACGGAGGTGTAAATCATGCGCAAATTTTTAATTTCCTTGTTTTCGGCTGTGGCTATTGTGTTATTCGCAGCCCCCAATATTGAGCACAGGTTAGAAGGTAATAACGCTTTGTACGCAAATGTCTATGACGACTCGGTGGGGCAGGCCATAGTGAAATCTATTCTATGGGCGAGCGACGAACAGATCCGCAGGTTGGTGAATATTTTAGAGAAGAAATATGGAAGTGAGATCAAAGAAATATCGAGAAAGTATTACGCCTGCCCAAAGGACATTAAGGCTATTACAATCGTTGAGTCATTAACAGATGAAGATGCCGAATCCCGTTTAGGGGCTGTAGGTCTTATGGGGGTGAAAAGGGCAACCGGGAAGGAGATGGGCTTTGATGACATCGAGCACCCGGTAAACAACCTTCAGGCGGGAACAAAGTACTACAAGATGCTGCTGAGAAAATTCAAAGATCGGGATCTGGCATTCGCAGCGTATAACCTTGGTCCGGGGGAATTGGAAAACAGGTTAACCAAGGGGTTTAATCCTGAATCAATTGACTATATTTGGAAAATCAGACGTGTCAGACAGCTCGTTATGTGAAGCTTCCCACCCACAGGGCAGGGCATTCTGGCAGTTTTCGTATATCAGATGCAAAACATTGACACCCCCGCCCTTTTTCACTATACTCCCGCACATAAATAAAGCTAATATCGGTATTTAATCAGTGATTTATCTGAAAAATATTTCTTTGTCCTTCGCCGATCGCAGGATATTCGATAACATTACCTGGATGATCCCGGAAAAGAGCCGCGTAGGCCTGGTAGGAGATAACGGCACCGGAAAAACCACTTTGTTCAAGGCCATTCTGGGCGTGGTCGATCCCGATCAGGGCGATATCGAAATCCCGAACCGGAAAAACCGGACGATCGGGTATCTCCCCCAGGATCTGGTAGAGCTTGAACCTTTACCCCTTATAGACTATCTGCGGAACAAGAGTGGCATCGCCGATCTTGAAAAGGCGCTCAAGAATTATGAGAGCTGCATGTCCCGGTGTGACCCCGGCTCTGCCGAGTATCACGATATCTTGAAGACTTACGAGGCAACTGCCGCCCGGTTTCAGGCGATTGAGGGATACCGTTTCGATGCGAAGGCCAAGCAGATCCTGAACGGCTTCGGGTTCCGTGAAAATGATTTTGTGAAGAATTGCGCCGATTTTTCTGGCGGGTGGAAAATGCGTATTTTGATTGCCCTGATCCTTCTGTCCGCCCCGGATATCATGCTCCTGGACGAACCGACGAACCATTTGGATACGGAGAGCATGGAGTGGCTGGAAAGCTATCTGAAAAATTACCGCGGCACCCTGCTTACCATTGCCCATGACCGCGTATTTTTGGACAAAATGGTCAATCAGATCGTGGAATTGTCCAATCGGCGCCTCACTCTTTACAAAGGAAATTATTCCTACTATCTGGCGGAAAAGGATAGGCGTCTGCAAGCTTTGAAAAAGCAGATGGCCCTCCAGCGGACGGAGATCAAAAAGACGCGGGAATTTATCGAGAGGTTCCGTTATAAGGCCACCAAGGCCAAGCAGGTCCAGAGCCGCATCAAGATGCTGGAACGCTTCGAACTCATTGAACTTGAAAAGAAGGGGAAACAGGTTCATCTCCAGTTTCCCGAAGCGCCGAAAAGCGGCAGGGAAGTTGTTTCTATCCGGAAGGTTTCCAAACGCTACGGGGATGTGAATGTGTTCAGCACCGTTGATCTGACAATCCACCGGGGTGAAAAGATAGCCCTGGTCGGTGTCAACGGAGCCGGCAAATCAACCCTGGCCAGGATTCTGAGCGGTACGGAAGAACCATCTTCGGGGGCAGTGACATACGGCCTCAATGTGAGCATGGCTTTTTTTTCTCAGGAAAGCTCCCAGAATCTCGATTATCAACGGACCATCTGGGATGAGATCAATCTGGCGGGGAGTCGCAGTAATGACCAGGAAAAAAGGAACCTCCTGGGAGCCTTTCTTTTCTCCGGGGATGATATCTATAAAGAGATTTCCGTCCTCTCCGGCGGGGAAAAGTCGCGGCTGGCGCTGTTGAAAATCTTACTCCAGGATTCCAATCTGCTGATTCTCGACGAACCCACCAATCATCTTGATTTGAAGACGAAAGAAATTTTCCAGGATGGCCTGCTCGCCTATTCGGGTACGGTGGTCATTGTTTCCCATGACCGTTTCTTCCTGGACCGCCACGTGAACCGGGTGATTGAGATTCGTAACGGTCAATGCTATGAGTATCATGGGAACTATTCCTATTTTATCCAGAAAAGGAGTGAGATTGACGCAGCCGTTCCGGGGGGGGGCGATGAGAATAATTCTCAGAAGGGGGTTGGATCAATTCAGACCGGGCGACTGTCTGTGGCAGAGCAATTGTCAGGCAGCCGCGAGTCGACGGCTGGAAGGAAAGCCTTTAAGACAAAAGAAGAGAAACGCCTGGAAGCGGAAGAAAGAAATCGGCTTTCCCGAATTACAAAGGCTTTAAAAAATGAGATTGTGATGCTGGAGGATCGTATCTCCTCTCTGGAAGAAAGGAAAGCGGAGAACGAAAATATCCTCTGCATGCCGGATATTCACAGAGAGCCGCTGAAAGTCAAACGTTTAAATCAAGAGCTTCTTGATATGGAAAGAGAGCTGGGAAAACTCTACATATCATGGGAGGATATTATCAAAAAATTGGAAGCCTGTCAGTAGCACCCGTTGAGCCTTTCGCTGAATTCTTCGGGGCTGAACCTGTAATCCTGAGTTCCGTAGCACTCTACAGCAAAGGAAGCGCATGCACTACCCATCCTCGCACACTGCTCGATGTCCATGCCCCGGATCAGCCCGCTGATCAGCCCGCCCCTGTAAGAATCGCCGGCGCCAGTTGGATCTTCCACCTTCCTTGGCTTAACAACGGGAATGTTTATATCTCCATCCCCCGTCAAGACCCGTGACCCCTGTTCACCCAGCGTAACAATGATAACCCTGACCCGTTTAAGCAAGTCCTCTTTGTTTAGCCCGGTCTTGGTCATAATCAGATCCAGCTCATAATCATTCGAAATAAGAATCCGGCATCCCTCTATGGCATCTGCCAACTCTTTTGCATCCAGCACAGGCAAAGATTGCCCGGGATCAAAGATGTAATCGATCCCCCTGGCCTTACAGGCGCGGGGGTAATTCATCATATCTTCGAGATTACCGGGAGAGACGATGACAATCGTATCCGCAGGGTTGAGTTTGTTAAAATCCAGAGAGGAAGAATATTTCATGGCGCCCGGGTTGAACCCGGTGATCTGGTTATCGGCCAGATCGGTCGTTATGTAAGCGCTGGCGGTAAATTCTTTTTCGATGATTTTGATGTTTTCTGTAGAAATCCCATTCTTGATAAGCCATTCGAGGTACCGGTGATTATCATGGCCGATGGTAGCGGAGATAATCGGTATTTCGCCCATCAGAGTGAGCGCGTAGGCGATATTACCTGCCGTGCCGCCAAATTTCTCCTTCATGCCGTTTACCTGGAAGCAGACATTTAACACATGTATCTTCCCCGGGAGGATATGATCCGAGAAGTGCCCCGGGAAATCCATAATCCTGTCGTATGCCAGTGAACCGGATATAATGATCTTCATATTAATGAGACCTCTCAAAGCAGTTCGAAATCACCATCATGCAAACACCGCAGCCAGTCGTGTGGGCTTGGTTCAGTCGAGGCAAACGCAGACATCTTTGTATCGTCAATAATCTGATCATGGGTGATGATACACACCGGCCAGCCGGGATAGCCCGGCGAGACACCACAGCTATCGTTTATCCGATAGGCAAAAAATTTTTTCTCGCAGCAGGAAATCCGATATCTTCGGTCACGGTGCTTGATTCGGAGCGTCTGGTTGAGCCATCCTTTACTCATGAAAAGGCCGACAAATTTCTGCAAGACATCTGTTGGTTTCTTCTCCGCAAGATCTTGAAATGGTGTATTGCCAGCTTTCATGTTTCTCCCACTTATAATCAATCAGAAGACTACTCAGTGTAAAATTTTCCATACGGATAACAAGATGAAGACTTTTTAAACCCGCTGCCCGCTGAATGTCAAGGGATATTTGGAAACATCTGTTTCAACGATTATGCGCATATCGGTCGATTACACTGACAACTGATTTGATAAGAATCCTTTTGAACCTAACTAAATTGACCCCTTCTGAAAATGGTGATAATCTTCGGCTTAAGCTCAGGGTGACAATATATTTTCATGCCGATGTGGTGTCAGTCTGATGACATGGGGTTTCCGTGTAAGCGGGAGTCCAGACGCCATACCCACACAGGCGGTAGAACAATGTTCGGAGGCATTGTTTATCCATGACGAAAAAAGATGCTCTTTTTGACGTATGGCCGGATAAGTATGATCAATGGTTTACAACCTCCATCGGCTCCCTCGTAAAAAAATATGAGAGCGAGCTAATACTGGGCCTTTTGAAGCCGGGTGCGGGAGAAATTGTCCTGGATGCAGGCTGCGGCACGGGGGTATTTACCATGGATATCCTCTCTGCGGAAACACAGGTTGTCGGTCTTGATATATCTTTTCCGATGCTTCGGCGGGCGTGGGAAAAAGCGAGGAGATATCCCTTCTATCCTGTATGGGGCGATATATCAAAGCTGCCATTTCGAGAGGGAATCTTCGATAAGGTTGTTTCTGTTACGGCCATTGAATTTATTCAGGACGCGCAAAGCGCCGTGGCCGAGCTGTTTCGTGTGACAAAAAAAGGGGGGGTCATTGTTGTGGCGAATCTGAACAGCCTGAGCCCTTGGGCGGCGCGAAGGACGGAGACAGCAAATCAAGGAGATTCCATCTTCTGTAAGGCACGTTTCCGATCCCCCGATGACTTGCGTTCCCTCGCACCTGTGGGAGGCGTGGTGAATACGGCCATCCATTTTTTGAAAGAAGACACGCCTGAAAAAGCCATTGAAACCGAGAATGAGGGGCGGATTAAAGGATGGGATACAGGGGCGTTTGCTGTTGCGCGATGGGTTAAGCCTTAAGGATGAATCTTTTTTTAACTAATACCCATGCCATGCGGGGACATTGCGAAGGCGTGATACTTGCCTCCACCGTAAGTCTCCATTTATAAAGGGATTTTCGGAGGGGGACACCTCCCCCCGCCCCCTCCAGAGGGGNNAAATGCCGGCCCCCTTTAGAAAAGGGGGTGATTAAATCTATTTTCGCAGCAATACTCTATGCACCGGAAGCCGATGCGGGTTTGGGAATTGCGCAAGGCACCTCCGGAACAGCGAACCTCTTCTTTTCATACACTTTCTTGTCCAGTGCAAGAGCGGCGACATTTTTTCCGTGAAAAACGTGAGGCTCATAGGTCCAGCCTTCCTTCAGCCGCGTTTCCTCCTTTTTTAAATGTGCAAGGACGTACTGTCCTATTACAGGTGCGAGGAGTCTCGTCTTCCATCCGAAGGTCCCGTAAATGTCCGTCAGGAGAGCCTCTATCTTTTCCGATATGCGACTGTTTCCCCTATACCACTTTTTCATGGCCCAGACGGCTCCCGCATAGGCTGAGCGGAGGGGTTCCGTATCCCAGTGAAAACGGTCACGGATTCGGAGATCAGGATGCCCCTTGTATCTCTGCCACCCTTTCAGCATGGTGCGTATGAGGCGGTAGAGACTTGGGCCATTGACGTCAAAATCTCTCCGGAATGCCCGGGAGAGATATTCCTCCTCCTGCCCGTCTTTAATATGATGATGGCGGTAATTGAAGCGGTATTGGCCGTGGGCATCTGCGAAAGGATGCTCCGATTCCGGCAAGAGCCTTCCGTCTTTCCGGTGCTCTTCATAGAGCGGCGTTCCGGGATTCGGGGTGTAAAGCATGAACTGGTGAAAATCGGTATCGTGGCTTACGGCATACTCGATGACATCATCAATATTTTCCGGCGTGTGGCTTTCCATGCCGATGATCGATGATCCCATGACGCGGATTCCATGGGACTGCAAAGTTCTGACCAGTGCGCGAGTATCTATAGCCTTGAGCTTCTGGTACTGACTGTTCTTGCCTTCCAGACCGATCCAGACCCATATTATGCCAAGTCCTACTAACTGTTCAATTGAGTAGGATTGCAGGACACTTGCCGAGCTGAAGACATTGAGAGCCCAGCTTTTCCTGTTTTTTTCCATCAGTTCAAGAAGCCTGAGCGCCCGCTTCCGGTGATAAAGGAAATTTTCGTCGAGGACGAAAAATGAGTGCACGTGGAGGGCTTCTTCGATCTGGCACATGACGGAAAAGAGTTCGTCACCCGTCTCGTAGAAATTGATAAAGTTCCCCTTGCCTCCGAAGAGGGCTGATGTTGAGCAGAAATTACAGCCTATGGGGCAGCCTACGGAGGGAATCAGAATGGCAGCCGTGCGTCCCCGCCTGTGAGGCAGGTTGATGCCCATAACCCGGGCGCCGAACCCTGAATAAACCATAGGGTGCCGGACGGGTTTCTGTTCATCCTGACTGAGAAACCTCCGGAACCACTGAATGCCGTCTCCTCTTACGATATGATCCGCATCGAGGAGGCTGTTTATATTTTCCATATTGGAGATGTGTCCCCCGACAACGATCGTTGCACCCGGCCGGTACTCCCGGATCAGTTCGCACATTCTTTTTGCTTTCCTTATATTCGGGATTATTGAGCTGATTCCGATGATATCGTACTCATGATCCCGTAGTTCGCGGATGAAATCTTCGCGAGAGGGGAAATCGAGAACGGTGCAGGGCGCCTCAATGTTTGCCTGAAGCATGAGCAAACTGAAGGATCGGTGAAACATCCGCAGCGAGAAACCGCCCTGCTCGCGAGTCACCTGGTTCTGGTAGAGTTCCATGGGGTTGTTTTTCCGGCTTCCGAAGTCGTCATCCTGCGCGTAAGGACCGAAAACGCTGCTGAGCAATATCCTGGCGCGTGTTCCTTTGGGGTGTACGGTCTGCGATGCGTTCATAAAAATTGTCATCCCTTTCTCTGGAGGTTTTCTATGTGTTATGATGCGTATGTGAGTATTTAATGGAAAAAGCACGGAAATAAAAGGCCTTACGGGGAGTTTTACAAAACTTTTACAATGCAGGATACACAGGCGGGATGCAGCCGATATATTTGTCCGTTGACACACAAGGTGTCATGTTGTACGTATCTTGTCGAGATATACACGCGAGTCTGCAGGGAGTTTCAAGCATGAACCGATTCAGGTGGTTTTATCATCCCGTTTTAATCTTTGTTTTTTCAATTTTAGCGTTGGCTGCGTCTCTCTGCCTCTACTTATACTGGTACATCGGCGTCAGCGCAGGGTTGACCTCGGTTATCCAGAAGTACAATCTCGATCCCAGCCAGTTTTTCGAGATCAATACATGGGTAGTCATTCTTGTCCTCTCCATTCTTGTAGGGATCATTCTGATCGGGGTCTTTGTTATCTTTATCTACAATCAAAAAACATTGCAGCTTTACCGATTGCAGAGGAACTTCATCAACAATTTCACCCATGAGCTGAAGACACCAGTGACATCCCTGAAACTGTACCTGGAAACGTTTGCACAACATGACCTTTCCCGCGAAGAACAGATTAAATACGTTGGGTATATGATCCATGACGTAGAACGCCTGTTGAATAACATTAACCGGATCCTCAACCTTGCCAGGATTGAGAGCGGCAACTACTGGAAAGAATTCGTCGAAGTGGATTTGGTAGGCACCGTGCGGCAGTTTTACCAGAATAATGCCGATCTCTTCCGCAACTGCGAGGTAAGGATATACAACCCCATTGAAAAACCGCTCTACTGCCCTATCAATCCGCTCCTGTTTGATATGTTGCTTATGAACATTATGACAAACGCGGTGAATTACAATGAATCCGACCACCCCAGGGTCGACATCCACTTTGTTCCCCTGAAGAAGGGATTACACATAAGGTTTAGAGATAACGGTGTCGGTATTGAAAAATCGGAGATCAGGAAGATATTCAGAATGTTTTACCAGGTGGGCAATCCGGATAATATGACGGCAGCGGGAGGCGGTCTGGGGCTGTATCTGGTTCAGCAGATTGCCAGAATTCACAGGGGAAGAGTGACGGCAGAAAGCGAGGGGAAAGGGAAGGGATCAGTATTCGCCCTTACCCTGCCGCGGCGGGTTCAGGTGGAAGGATGACAGGGATTACCTTAAAGAAAAAAATCCTCATTGTTGAGGATGACAGGCATATTGCAGAAGGTTTGAGATTAAATCTTTCCCTCAGGGGATATGACATCATGGTAGCTCCTGATGGACCAGGCGGCCTCAGGGAATGGCGGGAATGGAAACCGGACCTGATTGTCCTGGATATCATGCTGCCACGCATCGACGGCTTATCAGTCCTCCGCAGCATTCGCCTTGAAGATGAACGTCTTCCCATTCTCATCCTCTCGGTAAAGGGTGAGCCCGAGTACCGCGTGAAGGGATTTTCCTATGGCGCAGATGATTATTTATCAAAGCCCTTCAATTTAGAAGAATTTCTGCTTAGGGTGGAACGGCTTCTCACCCGGGTCGCATGGAACAGCCATAGTAAACCGACTGAGGCCGATCTTGACCCGGCATATCATGTGTATACTTTCGGCGGGAACACCATCGACTTTGATACGTTGACAACCCACTGCCGCCTGGGCAGGGTAACGCTGACGGAGCAGGAGGTAAAGCTCCTCAAGCTTTTTATCGCCAACCGCGGGAAACCACTTTCACGAAGCGAACTTCTGGAAATCGGATGGGGCTACACAGGAACCACATCGACGAGAACCGTGGATAATTTCATTGTGCGCTTAAGGAGATATTTTGAGGATGATCCCCACGAACCTGTATATTTCAGAAGCCTCCGTTCCGTGGGATACGTATTCGATCACGATTCACATTAATCTCTTCATGTAATTTTTATGATAGATTCCGGTAAAAGATAGTATATCCAAGGGAACGATGGAGAGCCTGTAACCAACTCCGGTTGACACCCCCTAAAGCAATATATTATACTTATTTCACCACACGACGCAGAGTATTACGAAAATAACGCAGGAAATATTCCTGCGCCGCCAGAGGGTGACCGCATGATTCGTTATAACCTCACTGAGTTTTTTAAATTATCCGCAGCCCTCAATTATCAGTTATCCGTTTCAAGCGATTTAAGCTGGAATATTCTGAGGATAATTCTCGGTGATGTGAAATTAAACCAGGATCAGCATAACATTATGCTTGATGCTCTTTCTTATCTGAATAACGCGTATAAAGACCAGCACCGGCGCATGGGACCACTATCTGTACTCCATCCCCTGCGGGCTACTGCCATACTTTCCCGGACTGTCGAAAAGGTCAACATGCTTGATTTGCTGACGGAACTGCTTCACGATAAACATGAGGATATTAAAGTTTCTAATTATCCGGAAAACAAATACGGAAAGGATTATTATCAACAACTGGAGACGGAATTCGACCTGTTTCTTCATAAGAACGATCCCAATGACAACTGGTATCTCATGGAGAGGCTCGATCTATTGTCCCGCAAGGGAGAAGAGCCGTATTTCACTTATATAGGAAGGCTCATGAACAGGGCGCGGCACACGCCGGAGCTGGTGCGCGTGAAGCTTGCCGACCGTCTCGATAACACCCTTGATTTGCACTCTGAATTTTATGATCCCATTGAGCATACGGATTTTTTCGCTGAACTGTTTAACATCCTCTATATCAAGAACTACCAGCCGCCTGAACCTGAGGTGCAGCACCCGATCCGGCATCCTCTTTACGGTGCCTACAGGCTCTATCAGCTTTTTAAGAACGCGGTCCTGGTGTCGATCATCCGGCGAAGGCAATCCATGAGCTATGATACGGCGGCGCAACCCTTGTTTGGACAGCTCATCAGGGCCAGCATGGAGGAAGCGCAGCGGGTCATCATTCACATCTTTAACTATCACCTCAAAGATGTGGAGCAGCAGCGAAGGCTTCTTTTAGATACCATGGACTATTGCCAGGAAGGCGGTATGCTTGAGATAACCAGACCAGGAAAACGTTCCAGGCTTGATGGCTTGTTTGTGAATTACTTTGAATACGGCAGTGCCGAAGAGCACAAACAAAAACTGGATCTGCTTTATAAAGACAAACCTTTGATGATACAGACTGCGTTGGCCTTCGTGACGATATTCAAAAATTTTCTCCTTGATCCCGATTATTATATTGAGGGCATTCACGAGACTGGATTTCATCCCCGGGAGTGATTATAGCCTGTTGTGCTGGCTGCTGAAACCCCGTGGAGCAGAGAAGTACGTATTTTTGTCTTTTTGGAAGCGAATCTACCAATAACGCACAGGCACCTGGTTCTATTCATAATGAGTGGATTATGATCCCGCCTGCGATGCATTTTCTAAGCCCTTGGAGCGTACAATAAGTTACAGGCGGGGAACCTGCCTCAGTTCACCCGCCTGTAATACATGTGGGCATATGTGAATATTACCGGGAGATACGATCCAGGACGGTGCCGTCCGCCGCCTTCAGCGTGATCTGCGTCATCTCAAAGTATGGGCGCCCTTCACTGAATTTCTCCAGACCACGGAACTCGTCCACGTGGAAGAAGGAGTGATCCACCTTGCCTTCTTCATTCAGATGGATCGTGATCCGCCCATGACCTTCGATCCAAGTTATTGGTTCAATGGTTATCTTGCGAGCTTCCAAAGATATTCTCCTCAAAAAAATGTGTCTATGCTTTCCAGAGGCCGTGCAGATTGCAGAATTCGCGCATCACAACGCCTTTCGCGTCAGTCTTGAACTTCGCCTCGGGGGCGTCCCCCGGATTCAGATACTGCCGGAAAAGGACTTTTCCGTCTCTCACCGCTTCAATCCATTCGATGTAATGGTCTTTCTCCATTGGATGGGCGACACTGCCGACGTTTACCTCAATGCCGTCGCCCGCCTTTTTGACAACNNTTTTCCAGAGAGGCATCAACGGTATTTTCCGAAAGGACTCTCATCGTTTTTCCGCAACAGAACATCTGTCCCTGTCCCCCATGAAGCATCTCTACAATGTTTCCGCATGAATCACACTTATACACCTGAAATCTCTCTGCCATTCTAAACCTCCTCATTTTTAATTGATATCACACAACAATAACACGGGGTATGCCGTGTTCTACGCTTCTAATTCAGAACTATTCCAAGTTAATAGGAAAATTTTTTTACTTCTTTTCACTAGTTACAGAACGGCCTGTTTTGTATGATCTTTATGTTCGCGGCACTGAACACAATAACCGTAGTACTCAAATCTCATATCGGTTACTAAGAAATCGACATTTTTGACTATTTCACCAGGGTTAAAAACGTGGGGAAAGATGTCGATAATTTTTTTGCATTCTTTACAGATCAGGTGAATATGAGCTTCCGTGTTTCCTTCGTGACGGTTATCCATTTTTTCAAATTCAAGAATGGTGATAATGCCGTTCTTCGCAAGTTCATTAAGGGTATAGTAGATTGTTGATAAACTTATTCCTGCCCTTTTTTTCTTCGCTTCCTTGTAAATGATATTCGCGCTTGGATGAAGGAGCGCATGTTCGGCAAAGGCTTCAATGATGGCAATCCTCTGGGGGGTGAGTTTCATGCCCTTCGCCTTCAGTTTTTTCAGCATCGTGTCTTTCATATTCAGTTCGGAACTATTCCTAACTATAATCTACAGAAAAAATGTCCTCATGTCAACAATTTTTATCGCTGCAATATGCGTGTGATAAAAAATGTGGTAAAGAGGCCTTATGTCTACTCTAGAGAAAGCCATAGCCATTGCATGCAAAGCCCACAACGGTAAAAAGGATAAGGCAGGAGCCTCTTACATACTGCACCCACTGAGGGTTATGATGCGCATGGACTCACCCAGAGAGATGATGGTCGCGGTTATGCATGATGTCGTTGAAGACAGTGAGAAATGGACGTTGCAGAAGCTGAATAATGAGGGTTTTGATCAGGAGATTATCAATGCGATAGACGCCCTGACAAAAAGGGGTGAAGAAACTTATATGGAATTTATTACGCGAGTGTCGCACAACACAATCGGAATAAAAGTGAAGCTTGCAGACTTGGAAGATAATATGAACGTCATGAGATTAGGTAATCTCACGGAGAAAGACATAGCGCGGATAGACAAATATCACCACGCATGGAAGGTACTGCGCAAAGATTTGTAAGGTGATTAGCTTCTCTATGCATGAAAGCGTAAGGAAAAAAGTGTATGGCCCCGGTGACATTTTAGTGGATGCATAGAAAAGGGAGAAGCATAAAGAGAGTGTCATTATGAATCCCCTTGACAATCAGCATAGGGCGTACTACAGATTTGCCCTTATTATGGCCCCGTAAATGGTTATCGAGATGCATTGACGCACCGGGCGCTGACATTTTGAAGTGTTTGGGTGAAACCACCATGATCTCCAGAATGTTGGCGGTTTTTTTTGCATCGTATCATTGAGAGGGGAGAAGTAACCACTATACTGGATATACTGGGGATCGGAGAAATAATAGTATGAATTTTATGGAGCGCTTCATGAATTTCGTGAAAGATGAAAAAAAGGCGGCGATTTCCCTCGGTCGCAACGACA
>JAFNGM010000090.1:18825-33875 GCA_017885225.1 Syntrophaceae bacterium
TGAAACTTAACGCGAGTCGTTACCGCCCTCTGCCGTGTTGTGCGGCACGGGCATATGAACGAAGGAGAGCATACACATGGCAATAAGTGATGGACATAAAGAACTTGTGAATTATCTCGAAAAGGCGATTAAGATCATCGAAAAAATGGGGATGCGGATCCTGGCTTTCCAAAAATATTCCGTGAAAATTATCCTGCCGAAAGAGCAGAACATAAATCACATCGGTACGGTATATGCGGGGTCGCTCTTTTCCCTCGCTGATTATGCCGGAGGCGTGTTGTTCTTTGCCACCTTCGACATGAAGAAATACTATCCTATCCTGAGAGAAGTTACGATCACCTTCAAGAAACCCGGGACTACTGATATTACCTGTGAGGCATCTATGTCTCCCGCACAGGCGGAACAGATGAAAAGTATCACCGATGAAACGGGAAAGGCAGACTGGGTTTTAGACCTCGAACTGAAGGACGGAAAAGGGGATGTCTGCTCTATTGTACATGGCATCTTCCAAATGAGAAAGATTTAGCTTATATCCAAAAGTCTCTATATTCGACTATTTTTCAGTTCACCTTAAATTGTATCTATATCATATCGGGGTATCATATCGGGGGACATAATACTAATAATCAGGATTATGTCCCCCGATTTTTCAATTACCAATCACCCCTTATTGTATACATTGTCTCGGTAATCATAGAGATCTCATGGCGATGAGATCTTTTACATCAATGTGCCTTGATTCGTCTAAAGCAAGACCTTCACGAATCAGTTCCAGAACAAACGGTTTTTCTTCAGGGAACTTATAGCCTTCATAATCCTGATGGAAGAGCAGACCTCCATGTTTGTTTGTCCAGGAATTCATGTTGTGGTCGAAACAGACCCGCGAAGTTACATTTAGCCCTTCGATCATCACCCCTAACTCTTCTAGACGCTCATGCGGTGAAGTGAGTCTCAACCTTCCCTGCTCATAATCCTCAAAAATCGGCGTTCCGCATCTGGGAACAAAGGGACGGGACCTGATATAGTTTGGATTGATGGCGGTGAGGGCACGGGCAGTGTTTTCTGCATGCTGACGCCAGCGTTCACTGCCGCCCAGACCGGGCATCCAGTATTCGGAAAGTTGAAAGCCCGCAGCCATAGCCTTTTTACCGCCATCAATCTGTTCAGCGTTCGTCACACCTTTGCGGACAAGACCCAACAATTCGTCATCACCTGTTTCCAGACCAACGTGAAGACGATCAAGGCCCGCTTCCCTGATCGCCTTTAACTCTTCCGGCTTTCTCTGAGCCAGTGTCTTGGAACGGGTGTAGGAGGTCACCCTGGTTAGTGTTTTTAACGTTCCCCGCAGATGCTTGAGCACTTCTATGATCTCATGCGGCCGCATAATCATGCTATCGGCATCCTGCAGAAATGCCGTCTTGCCCCCTGAAAGGAGCCAGTTGAAAACGGTGATGAAGCAATAGTTGTTATTAAGAGAAGGATCGGCCCGCACAATAGCCATTCCCACTTCTGTTGTGATTCGACCACCCTGCCCCATTTTCACGGAGACGGCGGTAAGTTCATCGCTGATGGCCTTCACGGTATCAATGTCGGCTTTGATGTCATCTACGCTGCGATACACAAAGGGATGCCCTTTGTACATTTCGCAAAAGGTGCATTTATTCCACGGGCAATTCTCCGTAATCCTGAGGAGCAGTGATGCGCTCCCGCCCTCGCTGGGCGGACGGTAAACACCCACAGCAAAAGATAAATTTACAATTTTTTCTGCACTCTCCTGATATGTATTACTTCCTGTTGTAAATGCCATAAATACCCCTTATCAACTCGATCTTTTTCAATAATGATGAACACGTAAAAAAAACACTAAACGAAAACTTTTAGGATGACAACATAAAAGCTCTATTCCATTAAACACTTACCACTTGTAAGCAGGCATTTAACTCCGCATATAATTGTCCTGCGGATGCTTGGGGAACTTTTACAATGTCATCGGTAATATAATACTCATTCCGTTTTTGACAATAGTAGCTACTATTAATAGATATCAGGTATACGTAGTATATCGGGGGAGACAATACAGATTTATTTGAAAGAATCAGGATTATGTCTCCCGCTTTTCTTTGTCATTGAAAGCTGCGAAAGGCAGCTTTCAATGACAGCATCATGTTTTTATATCGTAAACGACTCTTCCGGCATTTCAAGGGGAGTCCTGTCTCCGATCTTTATCGCTTCACACCTGGCCTTGACAGTAGTAAGAATATTCAGTGCAAAGAATTTGGCTGCGGCAATCTTCCCGTAATAGAATGCAACATCCTTGTTTTCGCGGATCAGAGCCCGCTGTTTTGCCTTTGATCCTTTTGCTTCCTTCTCCGTGTAGATGGCGTTCAATTTTTCATTCGCTATTGTCGCCGCCTGCATCAAAAGTGATCCAACGGCAATATCTCCAAAAAGCTCGAGGTATGGAGTTGCGTTGAGGACGGGGATCAAAAAGCTTGCACCCCGGCTCAGCCGGTAAAAGTGAGTTGTNNTTACTCTTTGTTATGATACTGTATATTTCGCTATACAGGCTCATCATAAATTCGCCTCTTCTCTGCGCCAGTTTCCTGCCGACGAGATCAAGGGCCTGAACACCGTTTGTTCCCTCGTAGATGGTTGTTATTTTGCAGTCTCTTAAATACTGTTCAACGGGATATTCGGAACAATAGCCGTATCCGCCGTACACATCAATGGCCTTTGAACAGATCTGCATGGCCTTATCCGAGGAATAAGCCTTGCAAATCGGGATCAAAAGTTCCGCCATTCCATGCCACTTTGCTTTATCTATCTTGGTTGTCGAAACAGCCGCCATGTCAAAGCAGTAGGCGGTATAATAAAGCAACGCCCTGATTCCTTCCACNNGCCTTCATCCAGAGAAGCGTCCTTTTGATGTCGGGATGCTGGATTATAGGTATGGGCTTTGCGTCAGGATTTTTCATGTCCCATATGGCGACACCCTGAATCCTTTCCTTGGCATAGGCAACCGCATGTTCATACGCCGCCGTCGCAACGCCGAGGGCCTGCACACCGACCTCAAGCCTGGCGTCATTCATCATCAGGAACATGATCGCCATGCCGGCTTGCTCTTTTCCGAGGAGTTCTCCGATGCATTTGCCCTCGTCGCCGAAATTAAGGGTGCAGGTGGCAGAACCCTTGATTCCCATTTTATGTTCGATATTTCCTGTACGCACATCATTGAGTTCTCCCAGGCTGCCGTCATCGTTTACCCGGTATTTGGGAACGAGAAAAATGGAGATGCCGCGCGTTCCCGGAGGATCTCCTTCGATTCTGGCAAGAACGGGATGGATGATATTCGGACAAAGGTCATGGTCTCCGCCGGAGATAAAGATCTTTGTTCCCGTAATGCTGTATGTTCCGTCAGGTAATCTTTTCGCCCTTGTTTTCAGGGCGCCTACATCTGTGCCCGCGCTGGGCTCCGTAAGGCACATGGTACCTCCCCATTCGCCGGAGAACATTCTGTACATGTATTTATTCTTTTGTTCTTCCGTTCCGTAACATTCAATGAGTGAGGCGGCGCCGCAGGTCAGCATGGGATACATGATGAAGGGATAGTTGGCAGCCTGAAAAAGCTCAAAGCACGCAGTGGAAACGCTTACCGGCATTCCCTGCCCCCCTACCTCGGGATCTTTCATGGAGCATTGCCAGCCTGCTTCAACAAACTTCCTGTATGCTTCGTGGAAACTTTTCGGTACGGAAACTTTTCCGTCGGCAAATGTGCATCCTTCCCTGTCCCCATCTACATATGTCGGGAGGATCACTTCCAGGGCCATCTTTTCCGCTTCTGCCAGCATCATATCTACGGTTTCTTTGGAATAGTCCGCGTACTTGCCGCTCTTGAAGAGATTTTCTACACCGAGGTGTTCATAAAGGACAAATTGCTGATCCCTGGTGTTTACCAATAAGTTGCTCATAATGACCCTCCTTAATAAAGCTCGTAGATGAATTAATGCTAAACTTTCATAAAAATATAAAACCCCGTGTTCTTTTTCAGAAACGGGGCTTCAGTGATCACTCCATCGTACCCTCATATGGGGTTAAAGAATTTATGAATTTAAGTCTCTGACATCACATTTAATGCTTTTCTCTATCATGAATTATTGAAGAAATCTACTATGAAAAGGAAAATAAGACGGGTAAGACTTGAAATGCGGTGAAAACTGTTATAGACACCACCCTATGATCAAAACTGGCTGTCCGCAGTTTTCCCGCACATTCATATCAGGGAGGAGTTATAAATGAAAAACATGGAATGGAGAAATCCACCGGAAATGCAGATTGACCCCGCCAAGTCATACAGAGCAGTTATTGAAACGAGCAGGGGGAGTATCGAACTGGAAATGTACCCCCAACATGCGCCGAACACAGTAAACAACTTTATTTTCCTGGCGAGAGAGCGTTTCTACGAAAACGTATCTTTTCATCGGGTGATCAGCGATTTTGTAATCCAGGGGGGAGATCCCACAGGCACAGGAAGGGGTGGTCCAGGCTATACATTTGCTGATGAAGTAAAGGCAAATCCCTTGAAGCACGAAACAGGGTCGATTTCCATGGCAAATTCCGGACCCAACACGAACGGAAGTCAATTCTTCATCACCCATTCGCCCCAGCCGCACCTGAACGGAAGACACACCGTATTCGGGAAAGTAGTAAGCGGACAGGATATTGTCAACGCGATTCAGCAGGGGGATATAATGCTGCGTGTAACGATACATGAGGCCTAAAATAATGGGCAATGAGACGGTTCATTGATTTTTTCGAATGAGTTCCATAAGGATCGGTACAAGCTGCTTCTTCCGTGAGAGGATTCCCTTCAAAAGATAAACATTCTCATCCATTTTCGGATAGCGGATCTGGCTGATGAAAATCTTGTCTCCTTTGATGAAAAGGATGCTGTCGAGTTCCGTAATGTCCGTAACCATGATGGCGGTGAAGAGATTTCCCGTTCTGCCCTGGACGTGCTCCAGCCCTTCGAGAATCTCCTCCTTGCGATCCATGATTTCTGTGAAGGTTACTACCTCGACCTGGCTGACGGTAAAGGCATTTTTGCCCTCGCCGAAGTGCTTCATGTCGAGTGAGAGAATATAATCTATGGGCTTGAGGGCCACGAGTGAGGCCGCACCCATGATGTCTTTCCCGAATGTTTCAATAGGAAGGTCCGTAATCGCCGAAAGGTATTCCGCCATGCGGCGGTCGGTCTCCGTGGTCGTTGCCGAATGCAGGATCAGCGTGTCAGAGAGTATCCCTGCCAGCAGTATCGAAGCAATCTCGCTGCGCATGGGTACCCTGTAGTCCTGGTAAAGCGAGGCGATGATCGTCGAGGTGGATCCCACGGGCTTGTTGATAAAAATGATCGGGTAGTGTGTGTGGTCGTTTCCCAGCCGGTGGTGGTCGATAATCTCCTGGATCCGGTAGTTCTCAATCCCCTCGACAGCATGTGAGCGTTCATTGTGGTCCACCATGATAAGCTCGATGTCGGGCTCGCGCATGAGGTCACTCTGGGAAAGGACGCCGATGACCTTGTTGTCGCTGTCAACAACCGGCAGTGATCGGGACACAGAGTCCATAAGGTGCGCCTTGATGGTGCCGATATAATCGTCTTCCCTGAGCGGCTTGAGTGTGGCATCGCCTGTGTGTACAACCGGCGATGAGTAAAGCGTAAGCCATGATGTGGTCGATGTGTCGTAGGGAGAAACCAGGATGGAAACCCTGTTCTCTTCAGCCATCTTCTTCAGTTCCCTGCTTAAGGAGTGTCCGCCCGTCACGACGAGAACTCTGGCCTTTCTCGCGATTACATACTCATGCACGTCGCGGCGGTTTCCTGCGAGTACGATCGTGTTAGAAAGGGGCATGGCATTGATGTGCTCTTTGAAGGTGTCGAACTCATAGGCCGCGACGACGATCTGGGCCTGGAAGACTGTTTCTCCGTCGAAGATCGTTAAAGGCTGTGCGCCGAGAGTCTTTACCATGTGTATCACTGATGTGGGAAAAACGCCTTTACGATTGGGATCGATTTTTTTGAGCATGTTCTGGGCGAAGGCGTTGAAGTGAAGGATGGACTCCAGGTGTCCTTTGCCGTCCACGATGGGGAGCATCTTGAAGTTCCCTCTGTTCAGGGTTTCCAGGGCATGCCACAGCGGCATGTCATGGGGAACCATCGTGGGCGTATGGCTCATGTAGTTTTTCACCTTCGGAATGAGCTCGTTCACGAACTCGGGTGAAGGTACGCGAAATCGGTTCAGCACATACTCTGTCTGGAGGTTGACATTCCCGCACCGTGCGGCGGAACAGTGGGCAGCACCCAGTGTCTGTTTCAGCTCCGCGTAGGCGATGGCCGAGACAATGGAATCCGTATCGGGGTTTTTATGTCCAATTACCAGAATCTTTTTCTCTCTCTCCATGGTTTTCCTGATTATAGGGGAATAAATTTTTCGATAGCATAATACTAAATTATTTAATAAATACAAACGGTTTTTTATACAGGTTCAAACGGGACGCAATCTTTTCGAGACTGTAAGCTTCACTGAAGGCGGATAATTTAGTATAATGCTTCAAAATCTCCAGGATACGTGTGTTCCATGAAAAAGAGGCTTAAGCTAAACGAGATGGAGTTTGATCGGGTCGTAAAAAGGGCGATCAAACGCATCCCGTCGGAAATACGTCATCATTTGCGAAATATACTCATTTCTGTTCAGAAGCGCCCTTCAAAGGACGTTCTTGAGGAAGTGGGCCTTTCTTATAACGAACCTTTATTGGGTCTCTATACAGGTGTATCGCTGAAGGACCGTTCGTCGAACTATCCACCTATGTATCCGGACACTATTATTCTGTTCCAGGAGCCTTTAGAGAAAATGTGCGAAACCGTAGAAGAACTCGAAGAGCAGATTGAGATCACGGTGGTGCATGAAATTGCTCATTTTCTTGGGATCAGTGAGGAAAGGCTTGCGGAACTTGGATATGGGTGAGAAAAATCCAGTGGGTATGACATGCTACGTCATCCAATGGGGTCGCTCAGAAGTCCAGACTTTCACCGTTTCATTGAGCCATTCTTTGAGGTTTTCAACAATATAAAATTTCGGGTAAAGGAGATTGTCGTCCGGCCGGATAAAACCGTCGTTGACGGCGGTTTTCTCCAATGCCGTATAAGGATAAATGCGTATACCAATGGTTATTTTCAGTGCGTCCAGGTCAAGGGAATCCGCAAAGGCGAGGCTTTCTTCCACTGACGCTTTTGTTTCACCGGGTCCTCCCAGCAGCAAAAATCCCAGCCGCTTAATTTTGAAGTTCCGCAGCATGGCCGACGTCTTGCGAACGGCATCCGGACTGTACTTTTTATTCATAGTGCGCAGGATGTGATCACACCCGCTTTCGAATCCCAGGCTTACCTCCCTGCAGCCGGATCTTGCCAGCAGATCAATAAGCTCTTCATCAAATATCCCGGGGTAAAAAATGCACCTCCAGGAGATTTTCAATCTGCGTGCGATGAGCACGCGGCACAATTCTTTGGCATAGGACAAAGGAATGTTGAATGTGTTGTCGACAAAATAGAACCATGTAAATCCGGCATGGATGTGGCGGGAAATTTCCTCAATGACAGATTCTGGACATCGCTTTCTGAGATGAGATCCTTCGATTGTTGGGGTAGAACAATAACTGCAGTTCATGGGACAGCCGCGTCTCGTCTGGACCGGCATCCAGCGTTCCTGGCTATCCGAAACCGCAAGAGAGGATAGGTGAGTATCAGGAAGAGGCAAGGTATCAAGATTTTTGACATACACTCTTTTACCCTGAAGGCCGAGACCCCGCACATAGAGGCCGGGAGTTCCCGAAAGATCTCCACCCCGTTGGATCCGATCGAGCAGGAGAGGGAATGCCTTCTCCCCCTCCCCCTGTATTCCCATATCCGCTTCCAGATACTGCAAGGCGCTTTCCGGAAAGATGCTGTATCCTGCTCCCCCTAAGATGATGGGAACGCCTGAAATGCTTCGGCATACGGCGACCACTTTTTTCGCCTGGTCCAAGAGAAAATTCGGGGCTTCCGCATTCTGGTCATCGATATTTCTCACAGAGATTCCGATTATCTCGGGAGAAAAAGATTCTATAGTTCCCACGATAGATACCACGTCGTTCTTTTCGGTCATCAGATCGATCAGTTTTACCTCATGTCCTGCGTTTCGTGCCGCGACAGCCACACAGTGCAATCCTAAAGGTAAAGGCAGAATGTTGATCTCTTCAGTATTTACGGAAATAAGGAGAACTTTCACTTGATCACCTTCACGCTATTACAACAGTTGCATAACAGTATCATATATTTGCTTCAACGTCTCGTGAAAACGAAAGCAATGTAACGTGAAATATGGTATAGGAAGTGTGGGAAGGAGAAAGAAGATGGACTTAGGAGATATGGTTGTTGTCGATAACCCCAGACATCCTTTTTATGGCTGCGAGGGGAAAATAGTGGGAAAGCGCGGAAGCAGAGCTCCGAATGATCTCTGGATTCTGATTTATATCGCGTCAAAAATGAGAAGCTATCTTGTTCCCCAATCGATGTTGCGCATGCAAGAAAATATTGGATCGACTTCCCCTTCCCCCCGCCTGAATGGCTAGCATAAAATCGGTTCTCCCTCATAACCGTTTCTCATTGACATGGAGCGCCTTTTTCTTTATGCTTCCCTCCGACTTGCTTCCCACCGCATTGGATTGATCCGAAGGAAGAGGCGGGAATGGCGAGATGATTGTAACCATGAAGTACGCAACGGAAACGAAACAGGGAGATTTACGGGCGAAGTGCATAGAGGAGCTGGCCCGCAAGAGAGGACTGGATGAGATAGAGGCTCTTGTAATCGACAATCGCCTGCTCACGCTCATAAAGATCATCTCCACGGGTTTAGGGGAAGACATGAACCTGAACATCGTGCCGGGTGATCGGTGGAAATACAATACAGAAACCAACGAAATCATATTCCCCGTCGAACTGCTGTTAACCTCAACCCCTGAAGAAATTATCGGATTTTCCGCGCACGAGGCGGGGCACAGGCAAATATCACGCCATAATTTGCGAAAAGCGGTGTTTAAACGCTTCTTCTCCAAAGAATATACGAGACTGCTTTTAAATGCCTTTGAAGACAGCCGGGTAGATAACTGGCTGATCAGTGTCTACAAGGGGATGAAACACTATCTTGATGTAACCTATGATGATTTACTCCCAGAGAATATCAGCATATCGACATATGTAGATCATCTGCAAGGCGAAATAGCCGAAAGAGCAAATATTTCCTGTCACCCCTTTCTCCTGTATCCCAATTTAGAGTATCTGCTGGGCATGCGCTATTACTGGAGGTATGGCCGCCTGCCTTCCGGGATAATGAATCCTGAAGTCAGGGAGGCCCTGGAGAGAACCTATGGGGAATTTGACGCTATTTTCAATCATTATCCTCCCGGGCGAGTTTCGGAACTGGAAAGGATGGAGTACGCTGAAGAAGCGGCCCTCATGATCAGGGACAAAATTCTTCCCGAGTATGAATATTTAGTCAGGATAACAATCGAAAAATTAGTCAGTGAGATCAAGAATAACACCATCCAGATAAAACAGAAAAAATGTGCCCAGGAGGATTTGAGCCCCGGCGAGCTGGAGGAAGAAGCCAGAAAACTGCTGGAGATGGACGCAAAGGAACTGGCGAACAAATTCTCTCAGAAAACGGAAAAACAGGTTACACGAAAAGCTGATACATACAGAAAAGGCGCCTCTGAAGAAAAAGAGGTTCTTATAGAGGGGGGAGAATCTCAGGAGGAAAAAGCAACAGAGCCGCTGTCTGCGGAAACGCTCCGGGATCTCATCAAAAAGCAGAGAATCATTAACCGGGAGCAGGACGCAAAGATAAGCGAGTATGAAAGGGTCTATAAGCTCATATCGAATTTGATTCATGCATTAAGCGGGGTCCTGGAAAATCACTTTTCGAAAAATAAAAGGCCCTCATTTCAAGGCTATTTTCCCTCCGGTCAGAAGCCGGATTTGCGGAGGGCAATGGAGCTTTCCAGAAAATTGAGCGAGGGTATTCCTGTTCAGGAAAAAGACTTGCGGGTGTTCCTGAAAAGAAGGCTCCCTACCCAGAGAGACCACAAGATAGTCCTCGCCTTGGATGAATCCGCTTCTATGGAAGAGCCCAAGCGCACCTCGGCCCTGGCGGGGCTTCTCGTTTTTATGGAGGCCCTGGATCATATCGGCATTGATTATGCGGTAATCGGATTTTCGGATAGCCCGGTCATGCATAAAGACTTTGGGAGAAAACTGGGGCCTTCCGACAGGCGATTGTTATTTGAAGAAGTGTCCATGTACATACCCGGAGGATCAACCGCTGACGCGGACACCCTCCAGTTGGCGACGAATATATTGAAAGATCAGCCGGAAGATTCATCACGATGGATCATTATGGTGACTGATGGAGAAGGAAACGTGAATACGACAGGAAAGACATTTGTTGAGCTTCAGAAAGAAGCATTGGATCAGAAGATAGAGGTACTGGGAGTCGGATTAGGGGAAGAGGTAACCGAGGTTATTAAGCGGTATAAGAACGGTATACAAATCGATGATGTGGAAGAACTGCCCTCCGTGCTCTCCCGCATATTGGAGGAAAAACTCGTTACGCAGGATGTATTCTGGGCGAATTTTTTGAGATCGCAGAATGGGGGGAACAATGCCGCAGTGGTGACAACGCCGTCTCTCCCCCAGGATGTGTCTGAACTTCTGGCAAGCATCTACCTCAATCAAAAGCAGAATATCCCGAGTTTCAATGTGAGACACTTGAAGAGGGCCTCTGAGCTGTTGGGATATTTACTAAGCAGAGGCTATCCGGTGAAGGAAGGGTTCGGGAGGAGTCTGAAATATGCCTTTATGGACACCCAGGAGCAGCCGCAACGGGTGAGGGGTCTTCTCCTGGAAGACCTTGCGGATATCCAGAGGGTGTTGCCTGACTTTACCCCTCAGGATGTACCGCAAGACCTGTGTCTCCCCTCCGCTCGCGCCGAGGTTCCCGTGTCCTCAATCCCCCACGACCTGGAGGCGCTGGTGGATATTATCATGAAGAACAACACCAATCCGGAGATTGAGAAAGCCCTCTCATTATTGAAGGAACTTATCAGCTCCTCTGATATCGCATTTGTCTGTATTCCCGGATTGGAAGCATGTTTCCGGATCATTCAGCATGATCTTATAAAGGAAATAACCGTGGAGGAACTGGAGAAAAAACTGGAGGATAAGAGCTGGGCTGTCCGCCAGCCTGCAGCAATGGCACTGGGCCGTGTTTACCTCTTGCAGATCAAACAGGGGAAAGAAGCAGAAATGGGCGCTTTGGAAAAAGCGTTGAATGATGAAGACCCGACGGTATGCCGGGCTGCCGCACAGTCCTTGGGTCGGATTTGGTATTATCACTATCGCAAGGGAAAAATAACCCTGGCGGAATTGGAACACAGACTGGAAAATGAACACTGGGCCTTCCGTCACGCCGCGGTTCGAGCCTTGGGTAATATATATCCTACCCTGGTGCAACAGGGCAATGATGTAGACATCAGCAAACTGGAGGACGGTTTATGGAATAAAAACTGGTTTGTCCGCCAGGCGGAATCCGAAGCCCTTGGTCAGATATATCCTGCACTCATCAAACAGGGTATGGAAGTGGACTTAGGTAAATTGGAGGATAAATTAAAGGATAATATCGTCGTACGTCAGTCCGCAGCACTGGCTCTGGGTCAAACCTATCCCCCCCTCATCAAACGGGGAAAAGAGGTGAGCTTACGGGTATTGGAAGAACGGCTGGATGACAATGATTGGTCTGTCCGTCAGGCTGCGTCACAGGCCCTGGGCCGGGTCTGGTATCACAGCTATTACCAGGGGAAAATGGACCTCAAGGAGATAGAAGAAAAACTGGAAGACATCAGCTGGTCTGTCCGCCAGGCCGCATGCCAGGCTTTGGGTCAGATTTACCCTGCCATGATCAGAGAAGGAAAAAGTGTGAACTTAAAGAAACTGGAAGAGAGACTATGGGATGCCGATGTAGACAGGTCTGTCTGCCAGGCCGCGGCCCAGGCCCTGGGCCGGATATGGCCCCACAGTTACGCCAGGAAGAAAATAACCGTCAAGGCATTGGAAGAACGGTTGAAAAATGAAAACTGGTTTCTCCATCAGGCAGCAGCCCTGGCGTTAGTGCAGATACACCATACCCTTGTCCAAAAGGGACATGAGGCGGACTTAAGCAGACTGGAAAGGAGATTGAAGGACAAGATATGGTCTGTCCGTCAGGCCGCGGCCCGGGCTTCGATTAAGAGTTTTTCCGATTTTATTTCGCGCAATGAAATAGAATTCAGAAAAGTTTTAGCCTCTTTCAACGAGATGCTCGGCGAACCGATGAAAAGCACTCTCTCCGGTACCCATTCCACCCAGGTTCAGGTTGGTGAAAAGACTTTAACCGTGGGCAATCTCATTTTTGACAGGCTCGCACACAGCGACGATATCCCCGACTGCGTGATGACAGCTTCCGGCTATCATATTATCGAGACGTTATGTATCGGCTCCGTGTTGAAACACTCTATCCTACTCCTGGGTCCCACATCAACGGGGAAGAGCTTCCTGATAAAATGGCTGGCGAAGGTTTTGGGCTATGAGCACCTCTCGTATTCCATCAACCCGTATACGTCCAAGTTTGAGATAATCGGAGGCGTCAAGCCCGACAACAAAGGGAAATTCGTCTGGCAGGACGGCATCCTTTTGAATGCGGCACGGGAAGGTCTATGGCTGGCTCTCGAAGAAATCAATCTGGCGTCCTCAGAAGTAGTTGAGATATTAAATGATTATCTGATTACGGGGAAAATTTCCTATTCGGCAAATGGGGAGCAGAAGGAGATGTATCCTCATCCGGACTTCCGGCTCTTTGCGACGGGAAATCCGGAAAGCTACAGTCAGAGACAAAAACTCTCGCAGGTCTTTTTATCACGGTTTAAAATCCTTTATCAAAAAGAGCTGTCCGAGGAGGAACTGTCCCAGATATTAAGCTCATTATTCGACATTACGTCCTCGTTGGCGCTCCCCATCGCCCGCTTCCACACGACCTTGCAGAATCAGGCCGACAGTCGCATTATCGGCAAGGCGGAAAAAGACCCGTACACCTTCACGCTCAGGGATATCATACGGCTGGGAAAGAGATTGGAACCGATCCTTGCGAAAGGAGCGATGGACGCGGAATACCTGAAAAAGTTCTTCCTCGAATTTTTTAGTGTTTACATCGGCAGGCTGCGGGATGAATCGGAAAGGGAAGCGGTAGTCAGCTTACTGGATATCCACTTTGGTTTCAGAGAGAAGGGAATGAACCTGGAAACAATTTTCATATCTTCTTCTGAAGACCTGACAGCCTTACTGGAGACTGTACCGTCTACACAAGGGCGTGAATTTATCCCCCGGGAAGATGCGGACATTATCCCCACGCCGACGCAGAGGACGACCCTCTATCTGATCCTGAAGGCCCTCATACAGAATGAGCCGGTTCTGGTGGTGGGCAATCCCGCATCCGGAAAGACCACCCTTATCAGATACTTAGCCAGGAGGAAGGAAACCAACCTCTATTATGTCAACCTCTCTTCCGATACGGGACTGGAAGAACTTCTGGGCGGTTATACGCAGGACAAGAGCGGCAAGTGGCATTACCGGAAAGGGCTTCTGTTTTCGGCAATAGAGGAAGGGAGCTGGCTTTTAATAGATGAGGCGAATCTTTCCCCCCTGTCCGAATATTTGAACAGCCTCCTCGATTTCGGCTATGTTATTGACGGAGAGGAGAATATCTGTTACGCCCATCCGAATTTCAGGATATTTCTGGCAATAAATCCGCCTTCCGTCCATCAGTCAAGGAATCTGCTTTCCCCCGCCCTGCGGTCACGGTTCACCGAGGTCTGGGTTGAAGAATTAACGAACCTTGGAGAGCTGGCCGGTTTAATTGATACGTGGGGCGCCACTCATGGAACGGCGTCAGGAGTACAGGATCACAGGAAGGGTAAAAAGCGCAAGGGCCGCGAGAAAATAATACAAGGGGATGTAAAGAAAGGAAAAAAGCTCGAACAAACGCCTTCTTCATCCTTCAAACGATTTACCCACTTTTCAGCATGACAGAGAACCGACCACGCTACGTAACGGTAGCGACAGGCGTCCCGCCTGTCCGAGAAACTCTTTGGACTTCCCACCCCATAAATTATTCCCCCTTTGAAAAAGGGGGATGCAGGGGGATTTTATAAGCAATTGGTATCAGAAGAATGCTCCCGACAAGCGATATTGCCCACCGTCTTTATGATGTTGTTTCCCGGAAAAGTGAAACCCATGCAGTGGAGGAAGTTCGGTTCGGACCGAGCTATGTGGGAGTGCGTCTGGATAATCACTGTATGGGTTTGGCAGCCCTGTTGCTCCACGAACTGCCGTCCGGCTGTTCGGTATTTCCGGGGGCGGGAACGTTAACTGGAACCGGAGCGTCCATTATTTTGAAAAACGTTACAGAAGGACGGAATCCCCTTGAGAAGGCCCTTGGCCTCGCCACCGCAAATGCCCTTCTTCAGCCGTTCACCTTTGATGATGAAAGAGATTCCCTCTCGATCATGAATCTGACACCCGATGACCATGTGGCCATGGTTGGTCTCTTTTCGCCCATGGTTCCAAAGATCGCAGCGACGGGGGCGAAACTTTCCGTCATTGAACGGGATCCCTCACGCACGGCTATTCTTGATAAGAAGGACAGCGACAGGATATTACAGGAATGTACGCTCGCCATCATTACGGCAACAACTATTCTCAACGATACCCTTGAAGAAACCTTGAATTCTCTCGGGAATCCCCGGCATGTTGCCATTCTTGGCCCCTCGACGCCCCTTTGTCAGGAAATCTTTCAGAATACACCCGTCACCCACCTTGGAGGCACTATCGTTCGTGATACGGACAGAGTTATGCAGACCATCTCCGAAGGCGG
>JAFNGM010000091.1:0-1529 GCA_017885225.1 Syntrophaceae bacterium
GCCAGACAATGACAAGTACAGGTTTTTATGCGGAATGCATCCTACTAAGAGATGCATCTGCTTCGGACTTTCATGTCCCTGGGATAACACATGGCTGTATCAAGGATAAAATGGCACTGGATTGTCGGAATCGGCTGTGTAATCCTTTTCGTCGTGCTGCTCGCATTCCGCATTTATTATCCGGGGCAATTTTCATTCTTCCCTGCAAAAGATCAAGAAGGAACCCACCTCTCCCGGGTTGATACGTTTCAGGACAAAGAGACGTGGCTGAATATCTCTCAGAATGGCCGCAAAATAGGCTATGCCCGAAGGCGGTTTTCCAGGACCGAGAAAGGATACCATTGCGTCGAATCTGTTTCTATGCAGATAAACACCATGGGCGTTGTACAAGGGATCACATTTAAGACCAACGGATATCTGAACCCCGATATGATATTGTCGTCTTTTGATTTTGACCTGCGCTCAAGTCTCTTCCGCTTTAAGGCGCATGGAGTGGTAAACGGCAAGCAGTTGACACTTTATACGGAAATGCCGGGCTCCGAGAAAAAAACTGTCCTCACCCTGAAGGAAGAGCCGCGTCTGGCGAGCGGCATCCTTGAGTCTGCCCATATCGCGGAAATGAAAGTGGGCCAGAGCAGGAGTTTCCATGTTTTTGATCCGGCCGCAATGGGTCAGAGACCGGTCAAAGTGACCATCATGGGCGACGATGTCATCACGGTGATGGGGCAAAGTCGCAACGCCAGGAAAGTATCCCTCGATTTTATGGGAGTGAAGCAGTTTGCCTGGATTGGGGAAGAGGGCCATATTCTAAAAGAGCAGGGTATTCTGGGAATCACCCTTGAGCAGGTGACAAAGCATCAGGCCTTAGGTGAATTTACTCTTACCGCGAGTGCCGACCTTACGGACATAGCGTCGGTTCCTTCCAATACTGTCATTGCTGATCCCGGTAAACTGATGTCGCTCAAGGTAAAAATTTCCAATATCGACAGCAGTAACCTCGTATTAAACGGGGGCAGACAAACATTTAAAAAAGACATACTCTCTGTGCAGAAGGAAACAATACCGACACGTTCCTTCAGGGAAGTCAGCATATCCGGCAATGAGGAATTTCTTAAGCCGACCATTTTTATTCAATCTGACCACCAGAAAATAAAGGATAAGGTAATGGAAATAGTCTCTCCTGATGATCCGTTGAAGGTGAAGGCGGAAAAACTTCTTGCGTGGGTATATAAAAGCGTGGAGAAACGGCCTGTGCTGTCCGTTCCTAACGCGCTGGAGACATTGAACAACCTGGTCGGCGACTGCAACGAACATGCGGTGCTGCTGGCGGCTCTCGCCCGTGCTGCGGGCATTCCGGCACAGATAGAAGCGGGACTTGTTTACCAGAGAGGGAGGTTCTACTATCATGCCTGGAATGTCCTGTATATCGGAACGTGGGTGACCGCCGATGCGGTGATGGGACAAATGCCCGCGGATGTGAGCCATATCCGGTTTGTTCGCGGGGAGGTGGATCGACAGATCGACCTGAT
>JAFNGM010000091.1:1537-7436 GCA_017885225.1 Syntrophaceae bacterium
GTGAACCGCCTCAGTCTCACCGTATCAAAAGGTGAAATATATGGCTTCATCGGCCCGAACGGTGCGGGAAAAACTACAACGATCCGCATGATGGGCGGCGTCCTCATGCCGACAGAAGGCTCCGTCATTATCGATGGAATCAATATGGCTGATGATCCGGAAAGGGTGAAAAAAAAGATTGGCTTCATACCGGACAGGCCATTCCTCTATGAAAAGCTCACGGGCATGGAATTCATGAGGTTTTCTGCGGACCTCTATGGCGTGGATGACAGGGTGTTTTCCGGTAAGGCCGAAGCCCTCCTCAAAAAATTCGCCCTGAATAACTGGGCCCATGAACTCATAGAATCCTATTCCCACGGCATGAAACAGCGCCTTATCATTTCTGCCGCGCTCCTTCATGATCCTGCGGTTATCATAGTGGACGAACCAATGGTGGGTCTTGATCCTGCAGCGATAAAAATGGTGAAGAATATGTTCCGGGAACTGGCGAAGAGTGGAACAACCATTTTCATGTCCACCCATACCCTGGCGGTTGCGGAAGATATCTGCGACCGCATCGGTATCATCCACAGAGGTTCCCTCATCGCGACGGGCACT
Organism: Syntrophaceae bacterium; assembly: GCA_017885225.1. Lineage (GTDB taxonomy): Bacteria > Desulfobacterota > Syntrophia > Syntrophales > UBA2185 > UBA2185. Next base: position 2,135 of record JAFNGM010000091.1, read on the forward strand.
ACAGGAGACCTGAAACGTGATGCAGGCGTCCTGGAAGCAGACCTGGAAGGAGTGTTCTTGATCCTTACAGAGGAACAGACTGTGCCGTAATAGACAATTTGTCCCCCTCTGGAGGGAGATTAGGGGGAGCTGTTCCCCTCTTGAGGGGGTGTAGGGGGAGGTATCTCCTTCCCGAAGATCACAATGAGGATGGCGCTCCGTTGATACCCCGCTTCTAAAAAATGGGCGCTGTCCCTATTTTCCCTTCTTCATTTCGGTTGACATATAAACGCCGTCTGATATAGGTACACTATGAAGAAGGAATTAAAGGGAAAATTCGAGAGACTGGGGATCGCTATCGTGTATCTATTTGGATCAAAAGCGACTCGCAGGGAATCGCGCCTTAGTGATATCGATATTGGGGTGGTATTGAAAGAGGCGTTAGGAAACGAGACCAGAAACTTATATCACACTCTCTACGGACTGTTTACCGAGATGTATCCGTCTGGAAAGCTTGATATAGTTTTTTTGCAGGAAGCCTCTCTTTCTCTTCAGTATTCTGCCGTCAGGGAGGGGAAGATTCTTTTTGAGTCGGATCCCATCTTTACGGCGGATTACGAACACCACGTGATGAATCAGTATCTCGATTTCAGACCCATTCTCGATTATTTTGATAACGCTGTGATGGAAAGGTATGCCAAAGCATAAATCACCCCTCAACAGAGACGTTTTACAAACAAGGATTTCGTACATCGAGGATTCCCTCAAAAGCCTCGAAAGGTTTAAGGGAATTACCTATAGTGAGTTCAATTCAAATCCGGATACTTTTCGTATTGCCTTCTATGACCTGCATAGGGCTCTTGAAGCGGTAATGGACATAGGAACGCATATCCTTTCAAGAATTCCGGGGAATAGACCAACCTCCCATAAAGATATCCCCAAGCTTCTGGAGAAAAATAAAATAATCCCTGCGGATTTTGCGATGAACTCTCTTTCTAAAATGGCAGGATACAGGAACGGGATGGTTCATTTCTATGGAGAGATCACAGAAAGAGAAATCTACGATATTATCCAGGAAGAGCTTGAGGATATTTATACTTACCTGTCATACATCAATGAAGTCCTGAAAAATCCAGCACACTTTAATCTGCAGATTGTATAAAAGCTTGGAAATAATAGTTTGTGAATGACAATACGGAACCTAATTTACGAACCACTGCACTAAGTTCAGACGATATTTTGCAGACACCTTCTTTCAAACCTTTCTACTTGCGATTCACACACGAACAAGATAGAAAGTGTAACTACTGGATGCCGGATCATGTCCGGCATGACAAGGAGATTCACTTTTCTAATCAATTCCATGAACGAGATTCTTGCCCTGTTAAAGCCCCGGTTCTGGTCTTTTAAGAACGGCGGCACTTCCAAAGACGCGAAGAACCGCAAGTCCAAGGTATTTCTTTTCGGTGCGGTCGGCCTCACATTCTGGGCAGGTATTTTCGTTATCTTCTATCGTGTTCTCGTCTATTTCCAGGGCGTAGAGGGATTCGGCGATATCCTTGCCCGGAAGCTTCTGTCCATGGTTCTCCTCACATTATTCTCACTGCTGATTTTCAGTAGCATCATCACTGTTCTCACCAAGCTGTATCTCAGCAAAGATCTGGTTCTTGTCCATTCTCTGCCAGTCTCCGCGGAGAAGATCTTTCTTGCCCGGTGGTTCGAGAGCACCATAGACAGTTCCTGGATGGTGATCGTGTATAGCCTCCCGGTGTTTTTATCGTACGGAATCGTCTACAACGCAGGGTTCTTTTTTTACGCGACGGTCTGCCTGACAATGGTGCCGTTATGCCTCATCGCATCGGGCATCAGCGCCCTTGCCGTGGTGCTCGTTGCCGTTATTCTGCCGGCGGGCCGCCTCAGGACGGTATTCGTGTTTCTCGGATTTGTCCTTTTTTTGATTTTGATTCTTGCCTTTCGGTTGATGAGGCCGGAGAGACTTGTCAATCCCGATACCTTCAGCTCTCTTGTGCTCTATTTCAGATCGCTGGAAACACCGGGGTCGTCGTTTCTTCCTACCACCTGGATCTTTGACAGTATAAACGCCTCCCTGACAGGACTGATGAGCAGCGCCCTCTTCGATCTTATCCTTGCCTGGGTGTGCGCGGTGTCCCTTGTCTTTGTGATAACCTGGGTTTCGGGGGCAACCTATTTTTCAGGCTTTTCCAAGGCTCAAACCACTCCCGAGCGCCTTTTTCCGAACTATAGTACAAAGAACAGAGGATGGGAATATGTGCTGAATTTCCTGTCCGGTCCCTCAAGGGCATACGCTGTCAAGGAAATTAAGACGTTTCTCAGGGATCAGACACAGTGGCCCCAGGTATTTCTTATCATCGCCCTGATTGTCGTATACCTGTACAATTTCTCCGTCTTGCCCCTGGGGAAATCCCCCATAAGCACCTTATATTTCCAGAACATTTTTTCTTTTTTGAACATGGGATTGGCCACATTTGTCCTGACGGCGGTGGCGGCGCGCTTCGTCTATCCCGCAGTGAGCATTGAGGGGGAAGCATTCTGGATTGTCAGGTCATCCCCCATACGGATCCGGACATTTCTCTGGATCAAGTTTTGGATATACTATATCCCCCTTCTCATTCTCACAGAAACCCTCATCGTCGCCTCCAATATGCTTCTCCACGTGACGCCATTCATGATGGCCCTTTCCGTCACCACTGTTTTTTTCATGGTGCCGGGGATCGTATCGATGGGCATTGGCTTTGGCGCGGCCTATCCTGATTTCAAATCAGAAAATCCTGCGCAGTCTGTGACAAGCTTCGGGGGCCTCCTCTTTATGATCCTCTGCGCCGGTTTCATCGCAGTGGTGATCATCCTCGAGGCCGGACCTGTCTATTCAGTATTTATGGCGGATTTTCGCGGGGTCAGCCTTACGGCGCTTCAGTGGATATGGCTGATTGGTTCGTTCTCTCTTGTGCTGGTTCTCTGCATTCTTGCGGTCGTGCTCCCCATGCGATGGGGTGAACGGCGGTTGTGTGTGACATGAGTGAAAATCCCTCCCCACCTCCCTTTACAAAAGGGAGGAGAGCAAAGGATTCCTCCTTTGCCAAAGGAGGAGTATATGTGGGGAGCAAGGGGGATTTAATTTCCCGTAAATACCACCCAGAAGATGGCGTAGAGGAGTGCGGGCAGAAAGTTTCCTATCCGGATCTTTGTGAGTTCCAGAAGGTTCGTGCCGATTCCCAGGATGAGCAGACCGCCGGCAGCAATTACGGCGTCAAGGACAGCGGGATTTTGCATAAAGAGAAGTTTCGAAGACAGGAGGGTAATGGAGCCCTGGACAAGGAGAACGGATAACGCTGAAAACGCCACGCCGACACCGAGGGTGGAAGAAAGAGCGACGGATGCCACTCCGTCAAGCAGGGATTTGATATAGAGGGTACTCGCATCTCCGACCGTACCATCCTGGATGGAGCCTACGATCATCATGGCGCCCGTGAGATAAAGAATGGAGGCCGATACAAAACCCTGGACGAATGTTGATGAGTCCGATCCGGAACGCGCCTTAAGCCATACTCCGATATGTTCCACGCCCTGTTCGATTTTGATCAGTTCCCCCGTTATTGCACCAAGCAAGACGCATCCGATGGCAACGATGGGCTCCTTGCCGGAGAGCGCCATTCTTAGTCCGATAAGGACGACAGAGAGTCCCAACGCCTGCATGGCAATCGTCTTGATTCTCTCAGGAAGGAATTTACCCGCAGAGATTCCGATCAAGCTTCCCGCGAGAATAGCTCCCGTATTTACAAATGTTCCGGTCAATGATAAACCTTTCATCCTCATTTTTATATGTCGGACATGCCATTCACTTCGAGAGCTCTGGCATATCGATGTCGGAGCATTGCCCATGAGGAAGGGCTAAGAATTGTAAGAGTGGGAAATCTTCACCTGCTGGTGTAGGAGTTAATCTCTCCCCCTCCCTCAGTCCCTCCCACGAGGGGAGGGAGAAGGAAGGCGGTAGGACAGGCGTATCGCCTGTCTGTTATTTACCCATGTACTTGGGTTTCCTCTTTTCAAACATCGCGTTCAGGGCTTCCATGTGATCCTCTGTGTAGTGGCACATTGACTGGAACGCAGCCGATTCTTCCATGATGTGCGGTAATGTGGAATGCTGTCCTGTGCGTATAAGCCGTTTTGTCATTCTGAGAGCCTGGGGAGGCTGAGAAGCGATTTTTGCCGCGATCTCCTTGGCTTTTGTCAGCAGTTGATCATGCTCTACAACGTAATTTACGAGGCCCAAACCGAGAGCGGTATCGGCGTCTATGGTCGCTGCCGTGAAAATGAGTTCACACGCCTTTGCCATACCTATCGTCCGTGGCAAGGTAAAGGCGCTGCCATCGCCGGGAATAAGTCCCACATTGAGGAATGTCTCGCCGAACGTGGCCTTTCGCGATGCGACCCGTATATCGCACATAAGGGCGAGACCGCATCCCGCACCGACAGCACTGCCGTTGATGGCGGCGATGGTGGGAATTTCTACGCCATACACGGAAAGGAGGACAACCTGAAGGTTGTTCCGGTATTTTTCCATGAGCTCAGCGGAGGTTCCCTGAAACATGCCTTTTCTTTCCTTCATATCTTTCACGTTCCCACCGGAGGAATAGGCGGGGTCGACGGCAGTAACAATGAGCACCCTCGTGTTGATGTCCTCGCTCACCGTTTTACACACATACCTGATTTCCTCGATAATCTCCCTGTGGGTAATAGCGTTGCGAATATCCGGGCGGTTCAGGGTCATCGTTGCAATACCTTGATCAGTTTCAAACAGAATTTCTTTAAACTCCATCGTGCACCTCCATAATTTTCTTTACTGGTAATATGAGTGACATTTCATCTACACTTTTTTGTGATGACTCACAAGTGATTATTTGACGGCATCGGAAGAGCCTCCTCCCTTTGGCAAAGGGAGGTTGGAAGGGATTTTCTATGGATTAAAGTGCTTCATGTTTTCAAAGAAATCAATTAATACGCATACCATAATTAAAAATTTGGCTTTTGATACCCTGTTATTTATGCTAATAAATTGCGTCCTGAAATAGTTGCCTAAGGAATAGAACGATAGATTAATGAAAGCAGTGTTTGTATCTGATGCCCATTTAAGGAACAAGGACAGCGATAACTACCGTCGACTTTTGTGCTTTTTAGATTTTCCTGATGGGTATGCCGATGATCTTTTTATCCTGGGGGATTTTTTTGATTTCTGGTTCTGCAGGGACAGCTATATCTATCCTCAGTTTGTGACAGTAATCGA
>JAFNGM010000091.1:7456-10536 GCA_017885225.1 Syntrophaceae bacterium
ACGGCAAACGTGCCCTTATATCTCATGGGGATACGGTAGATAGAGCGAACAGGAAATATCTGTTGTTAAGAAAACTTCTGAGAAGCAGGGTGTTTTATAAGCTGCAGGGCATCATACCCCCATTTCTTCTCTGGAAAATTGCTCAGTTGAGTTCTGCGGTGAGCAGGGAATTCTCGATTGACAAGGCGGATATTTTAGCGAATAAAATGGAAACTTTTTCCCTGAAGAAGTTTCAGGAGAATTACGATGCCGTCATCCTCGGTCACTGCCATAAGCCATTGTTGAGAGAACATGTGATTGAGGGTCGCAGAAAAACCTTTGCAACACCCGGTGAATGGAGAACGTACTCGTCGTATCTTTATTATGAAAACGGGCGCTTCACGTTATCCCGGTATGAACCGTCTCCATAAGGGTATCATTTATGTATATGCGCTTTTGCTCACACAATCCGTAGGACAGGCGTCTCGCCTGTCAGGGCTGTCATTTCGAAGGAGCGAAGCGGCTGAGAAATCTTCAACGTTGTTGAAAGGCTCAAGGAGGAAGAATGAATTTCGGAGGAATTGATCCCGCATACCCCACATTTGAAGAGGCAGCATTCGTCGTGATCCCCATTCCTTACGATCTGACATCGACATATCAGTCGGGATCAAGACGGGGGCCGCATGCTATTCTTGAGGCGTCCGGCAATATGGAGCTTTATGATGAGGAGCTCTGTAAGGAAACGTATCTCACCGGCATCTATACGCTCTCTCCTCTGGAATCCGATGCCCGCGGACCCGGTGAGATGGTGCACGTGATACGCCATGCGACGGCCGATGTCCTTGCCCACAATAAGATCCCCGTTATCCTGGGCGGCGAACACAGCATATCATTTGGCGTCGTTCAGGCAATGCGGGAGAAATTTCCCGGAATATCCGTCCTTCAGCTNNCAGAACTGTGCCCTCTCATCCAGGCGGGAATCAGGAGTATGAGCGCGGAAGAAGCCGCCTTCATGAAAGAAAGCACGATACGAACATTCAGTGCGGACTATATCCTTGAAGAACAACAATGGTGGGAAAAGATTGCTGAAACCCTGAGCGGCGATGTCTACATCACGATCGACATCGATGTGCTTGATCCCTCAATAATGCCNNGGCGGTGTCGAGCCGCTGCCGGGTGCGGGGTTTTGATGTCGTTGAACTTTCGCCCATTCCGGGCATGGTCGCTCCCGACTTTCTTGCTGCGAAATTAGTCTATCGCATAATAGGGTATCTTACGGAAACCAAATAAATAGAAGTCCTATAATTCCCCCTTTTATAAAGGGGGATCAAAGGGGGATTTTTTATGTTTCTGGACTACCTGCACACTTCATTCACGTATCTGATCTTTCCTGCCCTCGGCTTTTTCGTCCTTATTTTTCTTTCCTTGGTATCTCTCTTAAGAGGCAGAAAAAATCCCACAAACACTCTATTCGCCGCGATCTGCCTTATCGGTGCACTGGTCAACGCGGATATGGTGCTGGTTGTAATAATACCGGATGAAGGGCAGGCTCTTGTCGTTGAAAAGGTGCTCCATTTTTTCTTTGTATTCACCCTGCCTCTGTATATTCAGTTTATTCATACATTTCTTGGCATTGCCGGACGCACATGGCTCGTATATATTGCAGCGCTCCTCAGCCTTGTGCTCGCATACCTGGTGCCTTCGGATCTCTTTATCAGTGGTTTTCACTATTATGATTTTGGACGCATCGCGAGAGGAGGCCCCGCCTACGATATCTTCGCGGTCCTCTCGGGGGTAATGGTGTTGTATAGCCTGGCAATTTTATTCATGGCCATGAGAAAGGCGAGCGATAATCAGCAGAAAACCCGCATCAAATATATATTGTGGGGCATGGGACTTTCCGCCGTGCTCATTGCCTCGAACATACTGACCATATGCGGTCTTCGTGTACATCCTATGGGAAGCTTCAGCGTGATACCGGCGGTCGTTTTGGCATATGGCGTGCTGAAGTATGATCTCCTGGATATGGGCGCCCTCATAAGAAGGGGAACAATCTACTTTATTCTCACAGGCATCCTTGGGGCGCTCTATATACTGATCATTTATCTCTTCAATGCGTTTTTTATGATGTCCGGATATGATGAATACCTGCTCTTGCCGCTTGTCCTGGCGGCAATGATTGTCCTTTTGTTTAATCCGCTGAGTCGGAAGGTGCAGAGATCCATCGACAAGGTCTTCTTCAGGGGCAGGTATGACTACCAAAAGCTGCTGAAAGAAATCAGCGGAGAGATGGCGTCCCTCTTAAAATTTAATGAGGTAAAGCATCTTTTATTCACGTCCATATCCCAGGCGCTCCATGTTACCCCAATATGCCTGATTGTGTATGACGGTAATGAGGGGCATTTCCGTGTGTATTCCGATGACGCAGAGTTTCAAAAGAACACCGTTATGAGCGTATTTGATCAGGGACACCCCCTCATTGCCTTGCTGGAAAAACATGGAAGGCCCTTGAGCAAGTATATTGTGGAGAAAATGACATCTCCCGAAGATGAGAGCGATCGAATATTCTCGGTCTTCGATACGTTGCGCGCCTCTATGGTAGTTCCCATGATTTCTCACACCAGGCTCATCGGGATGATTGCCCTCGGGCAGAAGAAATCGGGGGAACTGTTCGTTCATGAGGATCTTGAGCTTTTGACCACCATTGCCAATCAGAGTGTAATTGCCCTCGAGAATGCCAAATCCTATGAGGAGATTGAAAAGCTGAACCGTGATCTGGAAAAGAAAGTGGAGGAGAGGACGGCAGCCCTGCGTCAGGCCCTGGAAGAAAAAGAGAGGACGCAGCAGCAGCTTATTCAATCGGAGAGCCTGTCCGCAATCGGTCAGCTTGTTGCCGGCACAGCCCATGAGTTAAATAATCCCCTGGCCAGCGCGTCAAGCCTCATCCAGACAAGCACGGAGGCTGTTGGTGAATGGGAAGTGAAAAATGGGAACCGGGATGAGGTGATCAGTGATCTTGAGTTTTCATTGAAGGAATTAAAAAGGGCAGGGGATATTGTGAGGAGCCTGCTTGATCTTTCCCGCCAGACACAGGTGTATGT
>JAFNGM010000092.1 GCA_017885225.1 Syntrophaceae bacterium
GGCTGTCCCCCGCTGGCGGGGGGAGAGGGTGGTTTCACATCAAATCCCTCTGAATCTCCCTTTACAAAAGGGAGATTTAATAGTAGCCCCGTAATATTTATGCCACCTTTTCTTCAATTTTCGGAATCGTTGCCAGAACCCGAAGTCCGAGAGTAACTTCCACATCTCCCGCATCGTGGAATGATCGATCCAACTGTTCCCGAATAAGAGCCGCGCCAAAGCCGCAGCCGATGCTTATTACCAACCCGATCAAAAGGACTTTCGGTATATCAGGAGAGAAGGGCGTTTCCGGCACCCGCGCCGGATCGATTACACGGAACTGCTCCCCCTTCTGTCGCCGTTCCAGATTTTCTGCCTGCTGGGCATCCTGGCTTTTTTTCAAAAGTGTTTCGTACGATTCCTTTATGTTCTGATATTCCCGAAAACGGGAAGCCATCTCCTGCTCCCTTGCGGGGACATTTTCAATCCGCCCTCTATACCGGTTAATCTGTGATCCTACGATTTCTTCTTCCCTTTGGAGCCGCTTGATATACGCATCGTTTATTGACAACTGGTCTTTCAACTCCCGGTACCTTGGGTCACGTTTAATAGTATATATGTCCTTTATTGTTTCTAAATCAGCGAGTTTCTTTTTAATCGCTTTTACATCGGGGTGGTTTTCCGTGTAGCGTGCTCTCAAGTCATCAAGGTTTCTCTTTAAAGTAATTTCTGACTCGGAGGGTGGTGGTAATCCTTTATCTCTTCCCGTGGTTCCAGAGTCTGATAGCGCTGTTCCTGATTCAAGGTCAGAAAGCTGTTTCTGGAGAAATAGTTTCCGGTCTTGAGCAGCTCTCATATTTTCTCCAACTCTCTGGTGTTGATTCTGGGTCTGGTCTAAAATTCTCAGGTTGGCATCCCGCTGTTCCGGCAGTTCACCCATGTGTTGTCTCTTGTACTGGCTAACAGCTGCCTCCAGTTCTTCTAACTTCGCCTTTTTGGCGGCTAATTCAATTGTTAAGAATTCTGTCGTACCCACTGCCTGCGATTCCCTCATTTTCAAATTTTCCTCAATAAAAAGGGAGGCCAGCCTGCTTGCAACGGCAGTGACCGTATTTGGATCCTTACCCATAAAGCCGATCGAAAAATAACCTTTTTCGTTTCTCCTAGAGGGCAATTCTACTATAATATTGTTCTTCATTAATTCTACAACTTCTTCAAGGGGACGATTATTGCNNTGAAGGCGCTCTTCAACGCCGGATGTTACTGTTGGCTGGACAAACGACTCCGGCACTTTTTGCGGTGTAACAGCAATTAGTGTCGATGCCTTGTATATCCTCGGGGCAACCTTTGCATAGAGAACGGTGCCAGCAATAATGAGCAGAAATGGAATAACGAGATACCAGATTCTCCTTCGCAAAATTTCCATGTAGTCGTCGATGTTGTAAGAACGTGCTGGATTGATCATAATACCTTACTCTTTTAATACGTTGCGGTTAATCTGATTATGCCCCTGTTTTCCTTGTAATCATTGATGTCGATGTTGGAATCGTTTTCCCTGTGGGAAACTTCCAACGATATTGTCAACCATTTAAGCGGCGTGTAGGACAGATTGCCGCCGACACCCCAGATCCAGTCTTCTCTGTCCGTGTCTATATACTCTGCCCGCTCCACACTGCCCGTAAATCCTATCGATAGCCTTCTTTCCAGGAAATGCGTTAACGAACCCGTCAACCGGTGGTATCGGTTAAACCCCAGATTGTCTGAAGTAAAATAATCTTCATTGTATCCGCCCTGGAAGCTGAAGGTGTAGGTCGTCCGGGCACCGAGATTCGTGATGCTGGCGCGATAGCTTACACCGTCTGTTTTGCTTCCGGTTTCCGGTTCTTTCCAGAAATATCCCACCTGGGCGGATGCTATTACTGTGGGGCTGAACGCATGCGTCATACCCACCACAGGTTCATGAACGTCGTAATCAACGTCAGGTGGGTCAAACATTCGCCGTGCAAATGTGTAGCCGGTAAAGATGGATGTTTGGGAAGTTACACGGTGTGTAAAAAGGGCTTTTCCCATATGGGCGTTCATGTCCGGTGAGCGCTCAAATTCACCCATGGTGTAACCATATTCGAGGCGAAGGCCATTCTTCTGATCGAACCAAAAGTCGATGTAAGGATTAATGTAATTTTCGTCACTGTCCTCGTAAGTTCTACCTTCAGATCTGTAGATGTTGTTGCGGTAATTGACGCCTATGCGATCCTCCCGGCCGAATTGATATTCCACCGTCGGCTCTACGACATTCCGCCAGTACACGGCTCTTCCCTCTCTTGTGGCGAGCACATACTTGTTTTCCTGAACAGTGGTAAAGTATTCCTGTTCCCTCTGCTCATCGGAGCGAATAAAATATTCCTTGAGGTAAAAATTAAAATGACTTCTTGTCAGGTATTTGGCAGTCAAAGAGGCGTTGTGACTGACATAGTTATTGTCAGTTTCTTTTCCATAGTAGACAAATCCCGCACTGTAATCCAGTTCTATCCCGGCCGCGGCATCCATATTCGTGTACTTCAGTCCCGGTCTCACCGTAGTGATGAAAGCTTCCTTCTTATTTGTGGATGTAAGATTGATATTGTCATTGTATTCTTCAACCACGGAAATGTATGGGTGAAAGCCGGGTCCAGGAGCTTCAGCCTGGGCGCAGGCGGATACGGGGAAATATGTCACCAAAAACGCAATAAGAAAGAAAAATATTTGCATAGTTCACTCCTGTAAAATCTGTCGAAAAATCTCCTGACAGGCGTCTCGCATGTCTACCGTAAGCATTATTTTACAATTATAAGATCTCCTCTTTTCACGCTCACATCTGGCTCTTTGCCATCGATTATTCTTTGATAATTGGCTATGAGCCTTTTTTCTGTACCTTTTTCCCTCCTGATAATCAAAATCTTCTTTTTGTCGGCCCAATCTGTAAAACCTCCAACCATGGTCATGAGCTGGACTAATGAAGTTTCACTCCGAAGCCGGACAGGCCCGGGGGTTTTAACCTCACCGGATACATAAATCTTAAAACTGTTCGCTTCTATGACGGTCACGGAAACGGTAGGATTATCGATGAAGCCCTTCAGCTTCTTTATGATAACCTCTTTCAATTGAAGCGGCGTCATTTCTGCAGCCTGAATGTCGTCGACAAGGGGGAGTGAAATTTTCCCATCCATCCTCACCGGAACCGTTCTTGATAACGATTCCTCACGCCAGACAAATATATTAAGAACATCTTCGGGACCGATGATATATTGATCGCTGTCCGTGGCAATCTCGCCTCGTGATTTTGGTGGGGACGAAGCCCCCTTACCCTGTTGGGAATAAACCAAAGAAGGCAGCAAACAAACCAGCAATATTAATGCCAATCTAATACACATCATGTCATTTTTTTTCATGTACCATAACCCCTGGAGTGACTGTAATACGTGATCGTGGACAATTTGAAATATATTGTTTGTCTTTTTTAAATTTATTTCAAGAGTAAAAGATTTTTACAAATAAAAGATTTTCCATAATAATTATTAATCTGGATTAATATATCAAAAAAAAGCATATGTCGAGTAATTTATTATGGTAACGGCTAACGAATATATGTCTTGAAATATGCGAAGAACTTCAGTATGATACACGGCCGTACAGAGCAGATGCATGCTATTTTGGAAGGGCAATTGTTAAACATTGTATGATAACCGTCGCTCCGTTCCTTCGAAATGACATTACATGGGACAGGCGAGACGCCCGTCCTACATAAGTTGCGTAATGTCATGCCGCACTTGGAGACTGTGTCGTAATGGTGGATGATCGATCAACTTAATTGAAGCTCTCCGCAGTANNCGCCGGCGGGGGATTAAGGGGGTGGATGTTTTGATATAGCTGAAATGTTTATTAGTTTCAGCTTTTAAGTTTTTATCCACCTCCGTCACTTCGTGACACCTCCGCCAGCGGAGGATATTAACTGATAATTTAAAGGTTTTATAAACCATAATGTACCCGTAGGACAGGCGACTCGCCTGTCATCTAAAAAACTGAAGGTGTTTGATAATGCAATGTAACAAAAAAAAATGGCGGCTCTTTGTTTCTCTTCTCCTTGTATGTATTCTTGTTTTATCACTGCCAGGTTGCTCAAAAGAAGCAAAAACAGAAGGGCACATGAAAAAGGGCGAACAGTACTTTTCAGAAAACAAAATACAGGAAGCAATTTTAGAATTTAAGAATGTTGTTCAGCTTGATCCGAAGGATGCAAAGGCACATTACAAATTGGGCCAGGCATATCTCAAAGCAGGGTTGTTCCGGGAGGCATTCTCTGAGATTACAAAAACTGTTGAACTTGATCCAGGTATGCTTGATGCCCAAAATCAATTAGGCAGTCTATACCTTCTTTCGGGAAACCACACAAAGGCCAGGGAACAGGCAGAGATTGTCCTTGCGAAAGACGCCAATAATTCATCGGCCCATCTCTTGTTGAGCAGTATATATATCGGAGAGAAGAAGATTGAAGAGGCAATTGGGGAGGCGCAAAAAGCGCTCCAGGGGGATAAAAAACTGGAGGCGTATCTCCATCTGGCCAACCTGTATATCATGAAGAGAGATCTGCCCCAGGCCGAGGAAATGCTCAAAGCTGCCGTCAAAGTCGATGAGAAAAATCTCCGGGCACGCTATTCTCTCGCGGAATTTTATCTGCGCACAGGGAAGCGCGAACTGGCTGAACATGAATACCTCGAAGGTGTGAAGATCGCGCCGAATGACGCGAACGCCTACATGACGCTGGGCAATTATTATGCCGCCACGAAAAGGCCTGAGGAGGCGGAAAAACAATTTTTGAAAAGCTCTGATTTATCGCCGAAAGATGTTACCATCCGCTTACATCTGGGGAATTTCTATCTTGCATGGGGCAAAAAAGACAAGGCCGAGTCTGCATTTAAAGAAGCGGTGGATAAGGATTCAAAAAATGTCCAGGCTCTGGCCAGACTGGCCGCTTTTTACATCGATGACAGGAAATATGATGAAGGGCTCCAGATGACAGAAAAAATCTTCGCGGTGAATCCGAAAAGCCAGGAAGGGTTGCTTTTGAAAGGAAGAATTTTTTTGAGCAGGAACCAATTTAATGAGGCGCAAAACCTGTTCCAGGCTTACTTAACGGATAATCCCAAATTCCCCATGGGACACTACCTTCTCGCGATGGCCCATTTTGGAAACAGGGATGTTCGGCAGGCGAAAGCCGCTCTGGCAGAAGCCATACAGTTGAGTCCTAAGTGGCAGGAACCAAGGCTTCTCTTCGCTGATATAAGTATGAGGGAAGGGGCTTATGATAGGGCTCTTGATGAAGCAAAGACGGTGTTAAAGGACCATCCGAAGAGTGTACAAGCATACCTTGTCATTGGTAATGCATATATGCTGAAAAAAAATACCCCCGGCGCGTTGAAAAGCTTTGAGGAAATGATAAAAATTGCGCCTGATAATCCCGTTGGATACACGCAAATGGGCCGGATACTGCTCATTCAGAAAAAGGAAAAAGAGGCCCTGGTAAAGTTTGAAAAAGCGTTATCACTGCAACCGAATTATTTAGAACCGCTACAGCACATCGTAATGGTTCATATGAATAAGAAAGATCTCAGAAAGGCATTTGACAGGGTTGTCGACCAGATGAATATCTCTCCTCAAAATCCCTACCTGTATAATATACTGGCGGGCATTTACGAGGCTTACAGAGATACGTCAAATGCAGAGAATTACTTTAAAAAAGCTATTGAGATGAATCCAAATGTGCCGGCCCTCCATATTTCTCTTGCCAACTTTTACATGCGCCAGAGAATGTTGGACAAGGCAAAAACCGTATACCTCAAGGCTGTTGAAAAAGAACCAAGTTCCATTGGCGCTCATATGGCGTTGGGAATGATTTATGAGGGTGAGAAAAACTATGAGAAGGCGAAAGAGCACTATCTGAGTGTTTTAAAAGTAAACCCGAATTTCGCGCCTGCCGCGAATAACCTCGCATACATATACGCGGAAAGAGGCGGAAACATTGATGAGGCACTCAATCTGGCACAGAAAGCGAAAGAGCAGGTTCCGGATGATCCCCATGTGTCGGATACGCTGGGCTGGATATACTATAAGAAAAACATTCCCAGCAGAGCCATCGTGTACCTGAAAGAGGCAAATGAAAAGGTTCAGAATCAGCCCATGGTAAAGTATCATTTGGGAATGGCATACTATAAAAACGGGAATCCTGATCTGGCGAAAAAAGAACTTGAGGGGGCATTGAAGCTGAGCGCGGACTTTGAAGGTGCGAATGAAGCGAGGGCGACGCTGCAGGCGATTAAATGATTGAAAGGTGGGACAGGCGTCTCGACTAACCCGTACTCTCCTCCGCCTCTCTTAGGATGTCGGCCAAATGGCATCCTTTCGCTCCCGTGGCGATCCCGAAGGACAGGACAGGCTGTGGATCTTGATGGTCCTTTGATTGGGCTGTAAAGGCATTTTTGAGACGTGTTATTGATTGTTCGCCGATTGTTTCGTCCGAGAGCGGCAGTATGGCGGCAAATTTATTGCCTCCGATGCGCGCGACTATATCCTCACTCCGGAATACTTTCATTAACCGGGCGATTCGCTTCAACAGTTCATTTCCCGCTTCGATACCGTCGCTCTTGTTGACCAGGATAAGGTTGTCCAGGGTCACCACGACGATACTGATCGGGAACAGCCTGCCAAGTACGTGTCTGACCATTTCCTCTTCAAAATAGGCGCGGTTATAAAGGCCAGTGAGGACGTCATGAAAACTGAGGTACCAGAGTTTTTCTTCTGTTTCCCTGAACTCGTTGATGTCGACGGAGAGACTGATGACGCCGATCACGGAACCGTCATCACCCCGGTATGACATCTTGTCGGTCTGAATCCAGCGGTGCCCCCGGGACGAAGGATACATTTCTATAATGCCTCGTTTTGAATGGTTTGTTGAGATGACGTAGTTGTTTTCTTTCTCATAGTGAATTACCTGATGCGTAGGAAGATTAGGAAAGAGCTCCGCGATGGTCTTTTCGAGAATTGCTTCCATGGGCAAGCCCAGCGATTTGGAGAATGCCTCATTGATTTGTATGAAGCGATGATTTCTATCTGTATAGTAAATGCTGGTAGGGATGGAGTTCAACACTAACTGCAAATCGCTGCGCTCTCTCCGCAGTTCCTCATCTATGCGCTTACGTACGGTTACGTTCCGAAGGATTCCATGAATGGCAACCCCCCATTTATATGGTATGAAGATGACCGTTGATTCACATTCTATTTTACGGCTGTCTTTTGTAATCGCGGCGAATTCAAACTGCTTTGATGAGAAGGTGCCTCGAGATCCCCTCTTTATCTGCTCTATGACAAAATCCCGGCTTTCCGGCGCGATAAGAGTCAAAGGGTTATAGTCGGAATTGCACACCTCATCGGCCGTCACGCTAAAGAGGTCCTCAAAGCGCTGATTGATAAATTCGAACTTTCTATCGAAAATAACAAAGATGGCATCATCCGGCTGGTCAACCAAAGTGAAGTAATGACCCATTCTTTCCGAAATGTCGCCATGTGTTTCTTTCCAGGCTGCTTCCGATTGCTCCAATTCAGCAACCCTCATGCGTAAGGAGTTCAGTTCTTCGATGAGGACTTTTTTTGTCTTATGTTCATCTTTCATTATTATGAACCTGCCTTTGCTTTCAAAAAAGAGGTTGTCATTCCCGCCCCCGACAAGGGCATTCGAGGGCAGGCTCCGTCGGGAATCCAGGTCTTTACATAAAGAAATAACTGGATGCCGGCCTTCGCCAGCATGACACATCGTGATGGACAGGCGTCTCGCCTGTTCGCAGTATAAATTTGTAAAACGTCTTTGTATTAGATAAAACATCATTTTGTCAAGGGTATTATGTATACTTGTGTTATTATTTTTGCCGCTGGCATGGATTTTGGGTGTAAATCACTGAGTGAGATTTCACACGAAAATCCCTCTCGATCTCCCTTTACGAAAGGGAGACAAGACATGGTGCTTTTAAGGACTTGATTATGGCTATTCCGATAAAAGAAAATCCTCCTGTATCTTCTGTAACGGTTAAAGACGTTCGGGAACATAAATCCAGAATGCCGGATTACACGGGCGACGATGATCACAGTGCGTTTGATACGATTCTGAAAAGAGCCCTTTCTTCCAGAGAGGCTCCGGATAAGGAACAGATATGCATGCTTATGTTCACGATGAAAATGCGGATGCATGAACGATTATTTCGTGTGATGTCCGATGATAAAAATGATGGTGATAGGTATAAATCGTTCTATGGACTGATGAATAGGAATGTGACGGGCCTTTTGCCTGATCCATCAGCGTCAAAAATCGTGCATTCACCTCAAAAAAATGACGATTTCCCGCCTATGCCGACAGGTGCTTTTATCACTCCCCGTATTAACGCGGGATCAACACTGAACGTATCCGCGGCGTGATTGATTATGTCGTCAAAATCACCTGTCGGCATAGGCGGGAAATCGTCTTTTTTTTGT
>JAFNGM010000093.1 GCA_017885225.1 Syntrophaceae bacterium
ATCCGTTACGAGGCGGCCAGCGGTTTCCATTCAAACCACGTCGTCAAATGGAGGCACTCTGCCCACGCATCGATCATGGCCCGGTCTCCCGTATGGTTATTCACATAGTTATTTTTCGTTAATTGTGCCAGTGCACTTCCGTCAAAAATAAAAATGGTGCTGTGATAGGGTGCCACCCAATCGAGCCGGAAGTGGTCTTCGAGGGCTTTGAAGAAGGCGTAATTCATGGTGTTGGAAACACGGTAAATTTTTTTGGGTGTGAATTTCCGGGTGTCCTGGGCGAGTGACTGAATAGCTTCCTTTCGCTGACGGATCAGTGAACTCAACTGAATCGGCCGCAAATCAGGATACTCATCATAAAGCCATTTATCGATCATAATATCCGGCGGCATTTTGGTAAGCTGGAAAATCACCCCTTCATACCAGAGGCGCACCATCTGCTTGATTTTTTCCTGTCCGAAGACCTTCAAAAGGCGGTGGAATTCATCTCCCATCTCCATCACATAACTCATCATCGTCCGTTGGTTGGCAATGGGCATGAAGCGTTGATCTTCCGGGACGCCAAAAAGCCTCAGGATATGGCCGCACTGGTTTGCGATAACGTAGTTGATCTGCTCATCGTAGATAGGCCGGTGAAAGAGATGATGCTTAGTTTCCTCCTTCGACGCCATTCTCATTTCCGCCGACATGTGCAGATCCTTGCTCTCGACAAGTTGAATGGCTTTACCCGTGCGTTCTTCAACCTGCTTTAGGATGTCTATTGCGGCATCGATCAGTTCAAGGGGCATAAATGATACGGACTTCCTTGTGGATGCTCTTCACCGGTGTTAGAAATGCGGGAAGTGTCCCCTTATTTCTATAGCGACAAATAAACAGAACCGTCCCCGTTATTTCTCTATTTCTGCGTTATTTCTAGGATCAAGGGGCAAGGTTCAGGGATCAAGTGAGGAAGTTTATCCTCTGCAGGAGAAAATGTTATCGCGTTACTAAATTTATATCATCAAGAAGATTGATGTCTTCTATCCACGTATCGATTTCTTCTATGGTTTGAAATATCTTCCTATCCTGAGATGACGCGTTCTCATACGTTTCCCGAATAATAACTTTATGTCCTGCTGAAACAGCTTTACGGGCACTCACAATTAATTCATCTAAAACATGTCTTTTGCCATATTTCAGGATATCAGATATTTCCTGGGCCGATATAATGAGGTCATTCATAGTTGCCTTCTGAATAAGAATGAGTGAGGTGCTCAATGAGCGTATTTATAAAAATTTTACTAAAAAGTGACAGTGCCGTCCTGACAATCAATACTATTCGCTATTCCCACTCGTCGTTATTACGGGGACACCTTACTATTTTTCATTGAAAGTGTCGTACTCCAGGTTGTACCAATTATGTTCTTGCCGAATGTTCAATGATAAATAAGCCCCGCACTCACAGCGAGATGCGGGGTTATGTTTCAAAAAGTTATTCTTACCTTTTTTCTTTTCTTCAGGCTGCCACTGTATGAACATTAGAAGGAAGCCTGCTGAGAATCAGTTCTTTGAGTTGAACTTTCTTGCTGGCGTTGTCTATATCTATCCCAACCAAGTTACCATCGGCGTCGTAATCCAGTACGATGCCTTCAGAGATTTCTTTGCTCTCTGTGCTTGTTTTCTCGGAGAGATCGATATACAGAGAGTCAGTCTCTGGATAATAATTGAGTTTCATAGTTTATATCCTCTATCTGGAAATGCATTGTGAATTGTTTTCTTGTCGCCTAAAGTTACCACTCTTAACACACGTCCTTCAAGTTCTTCGATTATGCCCCAAAATCGGAAGCGATTATGCTCCTGAGGTTCAACTTTCAGCGGGCTCTCGATCACTTTAATACACCATTCTTTCTTAAGATAGGGTCTTTTTCTGAGAATTTCTTTCTCAAAATAATCTGTGAATTTTTACTCAGTCATAGGAGATGGATATCACACTACATCAGCTCGATCATTTTTTATTGTGGTATAAAAAAGATTAATTGCTTTATTTCTCGTGCTACCTCCTTGAACTCATTGACAAAAAGTACACTTTATTGTAGGATTGTCAAGGGAAAATGTAAGAAGCAAGATTTCTCGCTGTTGCTCGAAATGACATGGTGGTTGCGTTTAATTGACTATAAGAAACTGGATCCCGGGTCACGTCCGGGATGACCGAAAGGGGGCGGTGCGGTGTGTTGCGTGGTGCACATTCAATCTCAACGGGCGGATGCGATCATGGTCCGGCTTATGATCTCATCCTTCATGGCCGGTGCAAGGTCGTTGAAGTAGGCTGAATATCCGGAAACGCGAACCAGGAGATGGGGATCGAAGGTATTCACCTGGACCTGCATCCCTCCCCGTTCGAAATAGGTCTTCAGTAGCGCATCAAGGAGAGAGGCCCCCTTTTCGCCTTTCAACAGGACCTGGTCGAACTGGAGATTAAAATTTATCCCATTGGCGAACTGGGTAAAATCGATGCTGTTCACCGAGTTTAAGAGGGCTGTCGGGCCTTTTCGATCCATGCCGTTACCAGGGGCGATCCCGGAGGAGAAGGCCGCACCACGCCGGCGTCCGTGGGGCAGGGCACCGGTGATTTTCCCAAAATACTGATGCGCGGTGACCGAGTAGATGCCGGTCACATACTGGCCTCCTCTGGTGTTCATGTATGTGCTTAACGCACTGTCGAAGGCGTCAATGACGTATCTGGTCCATCTGTCTGCTTCCGGTTCGTCGTTGCCGAATTTTTCCAGTCCCTTGAGGTACAGCAGCCATTTCTCATCGGGGATGTCTTTCCTCAGGAGGTCAACCAGCCCGGGCAGGGTCATTTTCCGTTCCCGAAAAACCGTTCTGTCTATGGCATAGAGGGCGTCACCCGTGTCGGCAGGCCCCACGCACTGAATGCCGGAAAAATTGTAGACGGCGCCGCCGCCGGTGGAACATCTGCCCGACGTGAGGCATCCTTCAAGCAGCATGCTGCTCAGTGGCGTGGGGTGCTCTTTGTGATTTGCCATCTCCACCAGGTGGAGATCACCGATCAATCGCTTGACAAAGAAATTCAACTGCCCTTCGAAGGCATCCCGGACATCCTCCATGGATTTCATCTCGGATACGGGTTTTGTCTTTTTGCCGCTCCGGATGAAGGAGCCGAAGCGCCGCCCCTCGTTAAGGGCTATCTCCAGCATGATGGGGACGTTGAAGAGAGCCGCGTCGGTGGAAGAGAGGCTCTTCCCCTGGCAGACGGGCTCCACGCATCCCACGGCGGTGTAGTTTCGCGCGTCGGCTGTCTGATAGCCATGCTTGCAGAGAGCCTCGATGATCACCTCGTCGTTGTAGAGGGCCGGTGAACCGCTGCCGGAGGCCAGTGCCAGGTTGATTTTGTGCCTGTATGCTTCAGGGGAGGATTTGTGCACCCGGGCGTGAAAATTCGGCTGGCGCATCCTGAGCTCATCCATGATTTCGAGGAGCAGATAACTGAGTTCGTTAACGGCATCGGTCCCGTTTTCGTTCACCCCTCCCACGGTAACCACCTGCCCGTTGAACATGCCTCCGTGGAACCTCATCAAGGGTTTCGAGAAGACGGGAATGATCTCCGCCATCTTGATTGAAAAGGCGGCAAGAAGTTCCTTTGCTTGCTGTAAAGAGAAGAAAGGATCATTCAGGCTGGCTTGATAGTAGGGGTAAAGGTACTGGTCGATCCGGCCTGGACAGATGCCGTTATCCAGGCTTTCCATGTTCACGGCGATCTGTGCAAAGAAGAGGGACTGGAGGGCCTCGTGAAAATTCCTCGCTCCCAGGCGGGGCACCCTCCGACACACCTCCGCGACGGTTTCCAATTCCCCTTTTCGTTTCGGATCTTTTTCTTCTGAGACCATTTCGAGGGCCAGGCTGGCATACCGTTCACCGAAGCGGGCAAGGCCTTCGGCGATGATCTTCACCCCTTCGTAGAAACACCATGCGTCCGATCCACGGGAAACGTTTTGCTGATATCCCTCGGCCTCGGCCGCGATCCCCTCCGTTCCGACAGCGATGAGTTTTTCATAATCTGGGGCAATATGGGCCACTCCGCCCAGTTCATTGATGAGATAGAATTTTGCCGTCAGCTGGTCGGCGATAATGGCCAGCTTCTTGGCAAATCCCGTGTCCAGTTTCATCGCGAGAAATCGCGGCAGCCAGAAGGGGACAATGGAGAGGAGTTGCCGCAGCTCGTCGTTCGATATCGCGAGCGGGTTGGTCTTCCTTTTCGTAAACGTGTGCGCCTCGGCAATGACGGGGATGCCGTGGAGCTCAGGATAGATGGCGCCTCCCACCCGCTTGGATGAATAATTGCCCACAATCAGTTCATCGGGATAGATCCGGATCGATTTGTTTTTCAGAACCTCCGTCAAGGCCTCCGCGATC
>JAFNGM010000094.1 GCA_017885225.1 Syntrophaceae bacterium
TTAAGGCCCATCCTGATGAGGTCGATACGTACGTTAATAAAAATCCCCGATTTGTTTTCTTCAGGTCTGAAAAAGGCGATCCCAGAGGTTCTCTCAATGAGCGGGTAATTCCATTTAGAACGATTGCAACGGATAAGACTGTTTTCCCCAGGGCGATGTTTGCATTTGTCTCGGTTGACCTTGAGAGGCCCGTAGGGTTTGCTTTGGATCAGGATACAGGAGGAGCTATCCGGGCCGCGGGCAGATGTGATGTTTATATGGGAGTTGGCGACCGTGCTGCCGAACTTGCCGGTGGAACATACCGCGAAGGGCGGCTTTATTACCTTTTCATCAAGCCTGATAGTGATCAGATTGTAGGGTACAGTGGACAGGAGGACACAAAGGTATTTAAGAACAAAGGGAATTAGCTGGTAATGATTATCGCCATCTTTCGGGTTGCTCGCTACCCTACCGCTCCTCATGTGGGCACTATACTGCTTCCAAAAAGTCACACCCGGTTAAAGTTCCTATTTGTGGTAGATTTCCCATGTTCATAGTGATATTCAAAATATGTATGTAATGTAAAAATTCAAAATTCGTAAAGCCTTCAACCCACTATAAGGGTGCCATGGACTAATTACTGAAATCCCGTTTTCATAAAAGGCTGAGTTTCGTTGACGGCAAAAAATGAGGGAAGATGTTTTCACCCAGCAGCATACTCACACAATCGTCGCTGGATGAGTTTTAATTGATTCACGCACCTCTGCCTCTGTGCATTTTTCTTAACCGGAGAAGTAGTAAATATTGGTAACATTATAAAAAGTGGTACTCATTTCAGATGAACACAGAAGAACAACCATCACAAGAGAAAAAAAAGCGAATAAATCGTTTTTCACTCATCATTTCGGTGGGGGTTTTTTGCGCTTTTATATTAGTTTTTATGGCGGTTTTTTTCTGGCCAACTATAATTGATTTGTTAAAATCATCAAACGGGAAGAAGTATTCTATCCAGATTAGAGCTTTTCCAGAGACAAAGATAAATGATGCAACGGAGTTTATAACAGATCTGAGAAAAATACATCCCGATGTCCATATGGATAAAGTTTATATCCGGGGGCAGGGAGTATGGAATAGAATTCTAATCGGACATTTTACGACCTTTGAAGAAGCTTCCATATATATGAAAGAGAAGAAATTATTTGATGCGTATCCTGGAAGTTTCGTAAAATTGATATCCGAGGGATAATCACACCTTGAGGAGATTTCGGNNCCTATATCTTTTCCGGCAGGGATCGCCAGTCCTGGTGTATTGTCAGCGGTCAGATTATTATTACCGTGGGATCGTTGACCGCATCTAATATCAAGATCGATATTAATAACTTCCTGTTATCAATAAAAATGATGTTTCCTTCTAAATGCTCTCTTTCAAACGGTAATCATTTCAAGATGGGAATTGTTCCCCAATAGGAGAGGAATACTTCCTCAAAAAAGCAGAAATATTGAATTGCAGTATGACAGCAAAGTGTTATCTTTACATAGTAAGAGCAACGCCCGGTCCAGCCTCAAGCGGGCCAGGGAGAAGACCCGGAGGATTTAATGGGCTCTTCTCGCTTCCGGCAGCAATGATCCCCTCCTGGATATGCTCCTGGGGGATGTTCGTAGGATGCATCCTGATTTCTATGATTTTCAGCAAATACGGGGAATACAGAGGGGCTCGGGGCCTTGAACGGTGGTTACACCAACATTGCCCTAACCCATCTACTTGACGTCCAAACTGGAGACTACAATATCCCCTATCTGGAGAAATACCTGCCGGATATAAATCAAACCAGAAATAGATACGTGGGCTCAAAGACGAAATACTTGCAGGTTTAAGATGAACAAAGTGGCAGGATCTCAAAACCCTGCCACTTTGTTTTCGGAGTCCTAACGTCGAATTTATGGCTTCCCGTATTATTTAACTTACTTCTTCATTGACTTCTCGAAAGAGGTTTTGGCCTCCTGCGCTTTTTCCTCAGCCTTCTGCACTTTTTCCTCAGCCTTCTGCGCTCTTTCCTCAGCCAATCTCGTTCTTTCCTCAGCCAGTTTAGCAGCGTTTTCTGCACGAGTTGCGGCGTCAGCCGCCTTTATCGTGGCCGCATCCGCTGTCGCCTTGGCATCCTGAGCCTCCTTCAACGCCTGTTCAGCTTTTGCATTGGTCTGTCGTCCCTGCGCCTGTACTTTTTCAAGGTCACCGGTTGTCGCACAACCTATCAAAGAAATGGTGAAAATAAACATCATCGCTAATGCTAATAGACTCTTTTTCATCTCCAAATCACCTCCCTTCCTATCAATTTTATTTTTTACAGTCTCTGATCAAATTCAAACAAGATGATCTCCGTTCTTTGCCAAAATCCGGACAGCGATCATCATGCCATCCTGTTTGTGCCATAGATCTCTCGATCTGATTCGCCCATGCGAGTTGCGTCATCTCGTTGCCGCATTTATTCATGTGTCTGTGTGAGTTGCGCAAAGCATACAATATTTTGGCGGCAATTACGAACAAAAAAAACGCAATCGATTATTTTTTCATGGAAGGTGCGATCACTGAACCTTCTACTTCCAGATCATATTTCAAGCGTTTGATTGCATTTTGGGCATCGCTTCTATTATCAAAAGGACCGGCGATAACCCGATAGCCATTGCTTTTTGGTAAAACCCGGGCTGGAATTTGCGGACCCTGATGGTTCACCATTGCGGCAAGCCGCACAGCATCAATTTCATAGCGCTCATCGGCAACCAGAACATACCATGCTCCCACTTTCAGCTCCGGTACTTCCGGTTTGCCATACAATTTTCTCGGGTGATTGACCTCTACGATGTCCGGAGTCCATGGCCCACCGGCTCGATGTGCGGTGGAAATGGGAACAGGATATCCACGGGCCTCGGTCAGCGTTTCCTTCACCTTTCCCCAGTCAATAGAGCCAGTGGTTTTCTTTTCAATATTTTTCAATTTTGCATATACGGTGTCTAAATTACCATCACCCAGGTCCTCAAAGGGCGCGTGCGCTTCCATGTAAATGACGCCATTGCGTTGGCCGATAAGGTAGGGCTGGTAGACGATGAATGCCGGTGTATTAATAGGAGTTTTCTCATAGAGCTTTTTTATGTTTTCCGGATAGAGCCGTATGCAGCCATTGGTTGCCCGCAGACCGATGCTGGCGGGCTTATTCGTGCCATGGATCAAATAAGTCGGCTTACTTAAATACAGCGCGTATTCTCCAAGAGGATTGGCAGGACCCGGAGGAACCATAGGAGGTAGTATATCTCCTTTTTTTCGATGATCTTCCGCGATTTTGGCAGGCACATACCAGGTCGGACGTATTACTTTTCGTGCCACATACATTTGGCCCATTGGCGTGGGTCGCTCCTCGGAACCGACACCAAGCGGGTAAGTCGATACCGCCTTGCCGTCTTCTCTAAATAAAAAGAGCCTCATCGCAGCTAGGTTAATCACAATGCCTTTCCTGACAGCGTCCGGCAGGATAAAACTCAGAGGCAACAGAATACGCTCTCCTGTCCTGGGCACCCATATATCTACCCCCGGATTGGCCGCGGTGATTGCATTGGTTCCCAGGCCGAAATGTCTGGCAATGTCCGGTATGGTGTCTCCTTTTTCAAGATGCACCACCGCCATCCGGCCAATGACATCATCTCCTTTTGGAACCGAAACCTCATGTCGTTCGAGTTTTTCCTCCGGATAACCCGGGAATGGCATGTGTTTCACCTGAGAATCTCTAACAACTGCACATCCGTGGAAAAATAAGATGCATATCAAGATCAGCAAAGCTGAGGGACGAATCCGGTTTGATAAGGGTGACAGATCAATGATTCGGCACATAGATCAGATAAGGTCTCCTGTTTTAATGAAAAAAAGATATCGACAACTCTTAGTAAAGCACTCGATCGTATGGATACGCAAGGCTTTATTTTATCCAAAATACGACAAGACTTAATTTAAAACGCGTGT
The DNA here is from genome assembly GCA_017885225.1 of Syntrophaceae bacterium. GTDB lineage: Bacteria > Desulfobacterota > Syntrophia > Syntrophales > UBA2185 > UBA2185. The sequence continues at coordinate 3,989 of JAFNGM010000094.1, forward strand.
CCGAGTTTCCAGTATGTTGGATGTTCAATGATAAGAGATTATCCCATTTGATAAATTATCCGGTCTCCTATGGCCTGATCTCCACCAGCGTGCCGTTGGGCACTAACTTTTCGATTTCCTCTATCTCTTCATCTGTGACGGCAATACACCCCTTTGTCCAGTCAATATCCGCGTGATCTTCACCGACCCAAGACATTTTATTCTTGATGCCGTGAATCATGATGTCTCCTCCCGGGGAAACGCCAAGTTCCCGTGCCCGCTTTTTGTCTTTCTCATTCGGATAAGATATATGAAGGGACAGGTGATAACGGCTGTTTTTATTTCTTGAATCGATATGGTATATCCCCTCCGGGGTTTTGTTATCCCCCTGTCTTTCTTTTGGACCTTCCGGGTTTCCCCCCAGGGCTATCTTATAGGTCTTGAGCACCTTTTTCTCTGCAAAAAGCCTCAATCGTCTTTCCTTTTTCTCAATCAGAATTTTATCGGCTGGTCCGCTCTGAAATAGAAGGATCTTGCTTTCCATCTCCTGTTCGAATACCTCAATTTTCTTTTGAAGTGCCAGAATTTGATCGTCCCTGTTTTTAATCTCCCGTTCGAGAGCCTCAACCATGGTCTGCTGCTCAACAATCTGCTTATTCTGCTCAGCGATCTTCTTATCTTTGACGTTGATATTGTTGAGATATAATATCATCATTTTGCTGTCCTGCCTGTAGCGGCTCTCGGGGTATTCTTTTATGATCTTCTGAAAACATTCCAAGGATTTCTGATAATCTTTTTGGTCATTTTTCGGGTGTGCGTAGATAAAACCCATCTCATAAAGAACCCTGTCTCCCGCATGGGGGTATTTTTCTATAATCTGCTCATATTTGTTCAGAGACGCCTTGAAGCTTCCCTGGCTGAGCAGATCATTCGCTTCCTTGACGTTTGACTTGACCTGAAAATGACTGCACCCGCATATGAAAATGAGCGTTGTGACGATACAGGTAAAGAAAAAATGTTTATTCGCCTTGATTTGCATTATATCCATATCCGCCTTCTTGCTTATTGAGTGTATGTTGGATGATAACAGAACCAGACCGATTTCTCCCTGCTTATATACCGGGGAGTTGTTTATCATATTCCTGATGAGATGTCTGCTTTTTTTGATGATGACCTCACGAGATGCTGCCATGAATCGGCAAGATAAAAAAATATCAAAACAAAAAGGGATATACAAATTTATTCATCTTGTCGTGAAACAGCTCATGAACCTTGTGTTGATAAAAGTTTGTTCATGCACTTTCTATCCAGTTTGTTTAAAACCGGCAGCGTTCCGGTATATTGGAGGTGGCTGTGACTAAATGCTTAATGCTGGGGGTTGTATGCCTGAGAAAATCCGCTTTGTTTTTTTGAGCCCCAGCAATCCATAGGCGCCAAGAGCCTGTGTCAACCGCTGTGCCACGCTTTCAAGAAGTAATCGGTGAATTGATCAAGGCTGTAGTCTGGTTCCATAATCCAGTAGTAAAAGGCAATTAACTCGTTTCTCTCCTCCCCGGTAAACGTTACATAGGAATCACAGATTAACGAACCCATATCGTAAAACAGATTGCCCGGTCTCATCACCTGATAATCGATAAACACGCGCTGGTTGTCTCTCAGCATAATATTCTGGGATTGAAAATCACGATGGATCAGGCATGTCGGAATCTTCAGCAAACGCTGGATCAGCGCTTCAGATTCTTCTTTCCACGCGTTCATCAGAGATTCAGACACCTCCAGCTTGCAGACGGCTTCAATATTATATCGCGGTCTGATTTTCTCAAAGGAGAAAAATCATGGCCGCTCCTGGCGCCATTTACCGTCCCCGGAATTCGCAGTCTTCCAATTACTACCGGTGCGGCGAGGAGCATTGTGAAACCTTCGTTCAGTTCTACGAGGATCGGTTTGAACGACAATATGGATTCTACAGACCCTACATCCAGAAGGTCATTTACCGGTATCTGGTCTGCGTGGATTTGCACAACTGTTTTGCCCGCGTGAAGTACAAAAGCTGGAGCCCGGAATACTTCATGACTTGTTGTTGCTATCGCTACTACTTTCAATAGATAATACGGATTATGTTACGTATAGGTAGGTGAAGTTTTTTATCATCAAGTCGCTCTGTTCCTTCCTGTACTCGTTAAATCTGCCTTTATTACAGGTATGCAAGACTTCAAGTTGTAATCCGTAGTCATTATTTCATTGACACACAAGGCCGTTCATCCTAATATTTCTTCTCTCAGAAGCAAGTTCTTATCAATGGTATTCGAGGAGAATATGTAAATCTGTCCTGTGTTAAATAATTTTTCAAGGAGGTAATTTATGGCTAAAAAATGCAATTATTTTGCTCTCCTATTAACTTTATCCTGTATTCTCTTAATGAGCGGCTGTACATCGCTGCAGTTATACTATACGAAACCTCCATTCGAGATGACTGGCAACGGCACTGTTTCTTTAATTATGCATGATCAGCGTCCCCCTGACGAGGGCGGGAAAGAACCAATGCAGGTTGGTGTTGTCAGAAACGCTTTTGGGATGCCCTTTGCTATGAAAGCCACAAACACGGAACCGTCCAAATTTCTTAAAGAGCTGGCTTCAGACTGTTTAAAAGCGGCGGGATATGAACCTGTCGACCAATCAGATAATGTACCTCAACTGCATTTGTTTCTTGAGAGCTTCTGGAGCGACGGCTATCAGGCGAGTCGTACAAGTATGAAAGTGATGATGGAACTGAGGAAATCTTCTTCGTCACCTGCTCTATGGTCACATTCACTTTTATCCGATACTCTTGTGTTGTGGCCCGCCGGAACCGGCCCAATGGAAAAGGGTTTTCATCAGGTTCTGGAGGATGCGAAACAAAAGATGATTGCCCAGTTCAAGGATCCAAAATTTGCTGCTGCCTACAAATCAATCTACCCGTAGCCAAAACGGACTCGGGTGAAATAGGTAATCAGTTTCAGGGCCAGGTCTTGAACCTTACCCCCATAGTCCTGATGCTTTGACCTATAAGTACCATGCCATCAGAACAGAAGGTGATGACGCCATCTCCTGGATCCTCGAACCTCAGGAAAATGAAAAGGCTTTCAGGAAAAACTGCGCGTGAAGACAACATTTGTATCTTCCTTGTTTATTCCAGTCAAAATATTTTTACATATGTTTTTATATTTGAAGGTATCTTCATAGGCGGTTATCCCCATCTTTTGCTCTGATAATCACCTTGACACAGAAATTTTCTCCTCATATACTCCGACTACAAAAAAGAAAGTTTTTATCAATCCGTTGCAAAGAGGAACTCATGAAAAAGCTCCATGCAATCCTGGCCGGGATGCTGCTCATCCTGGCAGCGGTGCCGGTCTGTGCGCAGCCGGTGATTCCGAAGCTGTCAGTCACACAGTTGGATTGGCAGGGATCGTGCCCGTCCCAGGTTTTCAGCGTTCAGGGCATGATCGAGGTTGACAGGCCGGCTGTTGTCACCTACTTCTGGCAGACGAACATTCACCCCAGCAGCATGACGGGTCAGGTGCCCCTTACCAGCCGACCGCCGGTCACCCACGCGTTCACCGGGCCGGGCAAAATTACCGTCACCAGCCCCAACCTTTTGGTGCCTGTCGGTTTTACGGGAGGCGCAAGGCTCTCAACCGGCGGGTATGTTTCGAGTTACGTTTCAGGCACCAATCAATGCAACTTGGTGAAAAGCGTCAAACTGTTGAGCGACAACGCAAAATCGCGATGCACGGACGGACGTGTGATTTTGCACGGGATGGTAGAACTCGCGGTCCCGACAGGCATCTATTATGCGCCGGTGGTGAACAACAAATTGGGCCCGAAGAAGTACAATAGTTTCTCGACAGCCGGTTTCCATCCGTTCAACATCGTCGTGCAGACCGACATGAAGCAAGCGCAGGTAGTGGGATTTACCCTGACCGCTCCGGTATCCATGGCTTCAAAAACGATTTCGTACAAAGCCTGCCCCGCGAAGTAGCGCGGGAGTGCCGGCGCTTATGGATGTCGCAAGCGAAAATCCTGGTTCAGGCTGCAAGTAGCGGGCTGAGGTCACAAAAACAAAACGGCCTTTTCCTCTCTGCTTTATCTTTTCCTTCCTTGTCAATAAAACTTCGCCATTGAAGAAAATGCTTGATTTCGATCGGAAATTGAGCTTATTGTTCTTTTAAAATGGCGGGTATGACGATTTGAGGACAACTTCCTGTACTGTTGTTTTTCTAAGCGCGATAGTCCATACAGCATTTCAAGTGTAAATCTTCAATTCGGGCTGAAAACTGAGGCAATTTTCCCCTTGACTTTCCATTCTTATAAGAGCATTTTTAAGGTGTAATTCCTCTTATTAGCTCAGTAAACTCATCAACCTACCCCTTAACCGTCTGGAGTCAACCATGAAAAGGGGTTACCGGAAAGTGCCAATATATGAGCCTCCCCTGAGGTTATTCAACCTCTTTGGAGGCTTACGTTTTACGATGTTCAGAATATCATATGTGAATTGATGTTCCTGCCGAGTAGTAGCGACTTGCAGCTAATCGGGTAAAGGACTGGAGGAGTACGATGAAAAAGGCGTTATACGGTATTCTTGGCCTTCTGGTAGTGATCCTCGTTGTGTTTGCCGTGAAGGTTGTGCAGGTGGAACGAGGTAGGGACCGCGTCCAAGATGAAATTAAATCGAAATTCTTCCCGAAATTCTCAACCTTTGACTCCGTGAAGAAGCTCTCCATCCTCCCCCTGGTGGATTATTACGGAGAAGGGAAGGATATCCGGACAGAACCGGGCGTGTCCTACCTGATCAAGGCGGATGATACGGTCATCCTCATGGACACGGGATATAACGAGAAGAAGGAACATCCTTCTCCTCTTATCGCCAACATGCAAAAACTCGGCATAAGGCCGGAAGATATCGACATGATCTTTATCACCCACCTACACCCCGACCACCTTGGAGGAACCGATGAATCCAGTGATCATAACTTCAGCCTCTCTCGTGGGCCAGTAAAGCTTAACCCCGTTACGGTATACGCACCTGCCGATGTTTCCCCTTCGAAATGGAATCCTGGTCCTAAAATTGAAGTGATCAAAGAGCCGCGCGTACTCAAGCCGGGAATCGCGAGCATTGGTGTAATCCCGCGCTACCTTTTCCTGGCGGGTTACACGGAGGAACAGAGCCTTGCGATCAATGTGCAAGGTAAGGGCATCGTGCTCATCATCGGGTGTGGGCACCAGACGATCGAAAGGATCGTGGAGCAGGCCAGGATGATCTTCCATGAGCCCATCTACGCCGTGATCGGAGGATTGCATTTCCCCGTGTACGGCGGCCGAATCTTCGTGGGACCCGTGAACGTACAGTGGCTTGTCGGCTCGGACAACCCTCCCTGGAAGGGGCTGGGCGAGGATGACGTCAGGAAGGGGATCGAAGTGCTACAGGGAGCCAACCCTGCGGTCGTGTCGCTCTCTCCTCACGACAGCTCCGATTGGAGCTTGGAGCAGTTCCGAAAATCCTTCGGAAACAAGTTCGTTGAGCTTAAGGTGGGCAGAGAGATGACTCTGTGAAGGAAGGGCGTGAATGTGATCATACTTTGACGGGCTGTTGCCCCAATCAGCGATCTGGATGCTCTCATCATGGAGGCACTCGGGTAAAAAACAGAAAAAAAGACAAGCAAGAGCTTTCCCGCCCTCGAATGGTTGACAGCGATGTGCTCACATCTTTCGAACAGGGGCGAACAGATGGTGCGGTAATATAGATTCTGCTATGCTATCAAGGTCCACAGTTCAAATAGTAATCCTCACATCAATTCCGAATCGAAAACCCTTAACTTGTAGGTGGATGCGGCAATGCTGCCGATTGGACTGATCTTGAAAATTCAGCAGTCTGCGTTCCTATTCACTCCTTCCTGCAGTCAATAAAACGTTGCCCTTGAAAATAATGCTTGATTTCTAACAGTAAGCTTGGATAGATTTTTTATGTTGTGCTTTTGGGAAAAAGAGGAGTTTATCAGAGGATCAAATGAAAAAAATTATTCTGCAAGGACATTCAACTTACGACGGAGCCGGAGTTAAGTTAACTCGCATTTTTGCGCATGATCACACAAAACTTACCGATCCATTCCTGCTCCTTGATCATTTCGGTTCAGACAATCCCGATGATTATGTAAAAGGTTTTCCCTGGCATCCTCATCGCGGGATTGAAACAGTGACCTATATGCTCGGTGGAATGGTTGAGCATGGTGATAGTATCGGTAACGCGGGCACGATCGGGCCGGGGGATATTCAATGGATGACCGCAGGCGGTGGTGTAATTCACCAGGAGATGCCGAAACCTACGAAAGGAATGATGCACGGGCTGCAGCTGTGGGTAAATTTGCCTGCGACAAATAAAATGATGGAACCGCGCTACCGGGGTATACACGAAGATGAGGTGCCGGTTGTCAAGATACCAAGTGGTGAGGTGCGGGTTATTGCCGGCGCTTATAAAAATGTAACCGGGCCGGTGCAGGAACTGATAGTAGATATTGAGTACCTTGATGTCCAGTTAAAGAAGGGAAAGACCCTGTCCCACACAACGAAAGAAGGATACACCAGCTTTTGTTATATTATCAAAGGAACAGGCGAGTTCGATGGTGAGAAGCTGGAGCACGCGCAGCTGGCGCTGTTCACGGAAGCCGGGAGTATCGCTGTCAAGGCGATTGAAGACAACCGTTATATATATGTTACCGGCAAACGGCTCAACGAACCGATCGCCTGGGGCGGCCCCATTGTCATGAATACCAGAGAAGAGCTGGAAACTGCTTTCAAAGAGCTTGATGAGGGCACATTCATAAAGAAGAGATAGATAGCAATAGGCAGAAATTCAGGGTTATCTTTCTCCTTGTCCTGATGTATTATGCAGGGCCGAGTGAGAAAGAATCGTAAAATAAAAGGAGACTGAACAGTGAGCAAGAAAAGAGTCATTCTAATAGTCGTCGCCAATCCCGCCGTGTCTACCACCACTGGATGGCCTGTTGGCTTCTGGGCATCAGAATTGATCCATCCGTACGACGCTTTCGTCCGTCAGGGGTATGAAGTGACTATCGCGAGCCCGAAAAGTGGTAAAGTAGAGCTTGATGCTTACTCCGATCCCAGGGACTCCAGCGGTTACTCAAAAGACGACACTTTAAGCCTGGAATACCTCAACAAGCCCGAATTCGTTAAACTACTTGCAAATACCACCAATGTCGGAGATCTACGGGTTCAAGATTTCGATGCCATTATAGTGATCGGAGGGCAGTCTCCCATGTTCACCTTCAAGGATGCCGTCGCCCTGCAAGCCCAGTTCACGGACTTTTTCAAAGCGGGGAAAATCTCGGCGGCCCTTTGTCACGGAACGAGCCTGTTGCTCTACTTGAAAAACACCGATGGAACGCCATTCGTCAAGGGAAGGAAGATTACAGGCTTTGCCAATAGCGAAGAGGACTTCGCAGACAAAGCGGTAGGACGCAAGTTGATGCCCTTCCGGATTGAGGATGAAGCCAAGAAGCTAGGAGCTCAGTTTATTACAGCTCCGGCATTTCAGCCGCATGCGATCCGCGATGACAATTTGATCACTGGCCAGCAACAGCACAGCGGCGCTGAGGTTGCACGCCTCGTAATTGGAGCTCTGGAGGAAACACGAACACAACAGCTTCTATGAGAGTAACCTTTGGGGGAAAACACTTCTTCCTGAAGTCGAGCATCCGGTGATTTTGATAGGCCTNNATCATTTCGATCGGAAATGAATGACAATCACCTTTATCGAGACCATGAATATTCTTGGGATGAGTGCATCTGGTCGTAACGCTTTGAAAATTTGAGGCGTGAAGGATAGGTCTGCCTTAATTCCATGAATTATGGCCTTTGTAAAGGATCATTCAATCAAAAGGAGAGTCGATTGATCAAAAAGACATTTGTCTCGATATATCCCTCTTGCAATAATTAGTAACGCACCACCATATCTTGTGATAAAAATCAATTGACATACAAGATATAGTTTTATATATTCACATCGTCAAAAATATTCCCTTATCAATTACAGATAATTTATAGAGAATCGTGTGCTTAGATTATGAAGAATTACATAATGAATCGGAATTTCCTGCGTGCCTTTCCAAAAGCAGTTATCCTCTGAGGAGATGGTTTCTCCCATTATACTCCTTCGAGGAAACAAGGAGGATAAGACATGAAAGTAAGACATCATTACAGACGGAGTCATAAAGGAGTGTGTGCACTGCTGATAACACTATTGCTACTGTTTCACCACACAAACATCTCTTCAGCAGATCGAAAGTTCTACCCAATCAACAGGTTGGATCTTGACAAGATTATAAGTATGCACCACCCAAACACAAGATTAGTGAAGGCTATCATTACTGTGGAATCGCAATGGAATTATCTAGCAGAATCCTCACGTGGGGCAATTGGCTTAATGCAAGTGTTGCCATCATCAGGCAAAATATACACAGGTTTTTCACGGGAAGAATTGTTTTGTCCTGAGAAAAATATCATAGCAGGAACTACAATATTGAAGCACTACCAGAGAACGAGTTCCACTTTACACATGGCATTAATAAAATACTCAGGTGGGGCGAAGGGATTTTACGGAAAAGTGATGAGAGAGATGAAAATATGAAAGTAACAAAAAATTAAAGAAATAATCTTCCAATAGTAAGCTATAAACTGTTGGGCAAGAAAGGGTGGAACCGGTTCCCCACCCTTTCTTATTTTGGAGAGTTATTACATTCTTTGTTTCAAACTATATTCATATAACAGGCAGCACTGACATGAGTCTCTTTCTTCCTGAAATGTTGTTTCTCTAATTCTGCCTGTCCATTCAACATTTCCATTGGTAATCCTTAATCCTTAGAAAATAAAAAAAGGCAAAGCCATCTGACCCTGCCTTTCTGTTCTGCAGTTTAAATCTAATTTTTAAATTGTTTTTGACTCGGGACGGCCAAAGAAGAAACATGGCAGCCCGATAAAATATATACGCATCCAGAAGTTCATTCAGACACCTGCTATTCACTACCATCCATGCTGGGCGAGTTTGGCTCGTTAAGGCCGCGGCAATCACCTTTCAAAATTGTATCAGGCCATTGATAAAGCATTGCCCACACTCCAGGGGCTTTCAGCGCATCTGTCCAAACTCTAACCCTTGTGGTCAAATCCCTTGATCCAGGAGAAGGAGATTTGACCGTCTCACACCCCCAGGAGCCAGACTTAACATTTACCGGGTGGCTATAGCAATAAGTATTAAATTTCACAACCGACCATCCTACCGGCAGCATTTTGGGGTACAGTTCATATTCGCACATTGAGCCGTTGGCCGGTGTTGCGCCCGTTGCATAAAAATATGCCTGATCGGGATATGGATATCTGTAGGTTAATCCATACAAAGCAAACACATCGATATCCGACAATGCTTCAGCGCCCTGCACATATTGCTTTAATCCCATGTAGACCTTACAGGAAGAACCAAGGCTTGAACTGACAACCCTTCCTTTATACGATTTCAGTAATGCGTTACCGCCCCCCTTAATAATGAACTCAGATTCACTTATGAAATCTATGCTGTCCTCCATTACATTCGATTCCCCGGCAGAGTTCTTGACCTGCAGTTGTATAGTGGTCTTACCACAAAGCCCTTTTGTAAGTGTCTGGTCACGATTTACCCCTTGATTTCTTTTCTTACAGTATCTTTGCAGTGTAGCAAAAGGTGTAACGTTTTTTTGGACATACTTCCAATCACTCCATGCGTACGCTGTACCGACCTCACAGCTGTGAGGAAATCCGCTACTCAATTTCCAGCGATAATGGGTCGGTTTTGATGCCTCAATATCTTGTGGGCGTTTGCTTAAGGGAGCAGCGGTGATAAAATCCAGGGTCACAGTCGCATTTGTGGCAACCGTGGCTCCTCGATTGATATCGAATTTTTTCAAGCGGGGAGGAATGACCTTTACATTGCCAGCTGGCATTGGACCAAGTTGCTGGGGCTGTATATTTGGCCTTGTTTGGGGTTGCTGAACTGGAGACGTCTGTTGTTGAAGAATAGGCTGGCTGCCGGGATTCTGTTGAGTCGCGGCTAAAGCTAAGGTTGAAAAAAAGATTGATGTTGCTACTATGACCATTCCGAAGATCATTGACTCTCGCATTTTCGTACCTCCTTTGAATGAAGAGATCTATAGGTTAGTTACATTGCAGCCTTTAGAGCTTGTCATCGGATAGAAGAACAATGAATGGAAGAACCATTAAATGATATTACGATACCTTAAGTTGTTTTAATCTATAAAAAAGGCTACAAAATGTCAAGGCAATATAGCAGGTTTCCAGCTATTGAACCAATATTGCTGAGTTAAAGTATAAATATTTTGTCAGCTTCGAAGTGCGTTTTATAGGGCTGCAGCCGCGAACATTTCCTCGCCTTATCATGCAAGATGGTGCTACTTTTACCTCTTGAGTTATCTGAAACATGTCTCGGATTTTAGAATTGGCAATACTCTGTTTCCATCGGTAATTGATAAAATATAATAGCTTTGATTCTGTTTGTTTGTAGGTGCTATACGTAACAAA
>JAFNGM010000095.1:0-5233 GCA_017885225.1 Syntrophaceae bacterium
GAGTAACGCACACGCGTATTCTCGTGTTATAATGATCGTATAGCAGGACAGGCGGGATGCCTGTCCTGCTATTATATTTTTAAGACGGGCCCTTCGCCCGTCTTTGTTTTACTCATCAACAACATACTTTCGAAAATCTCTTTCAAAAATAGCTGCCGTATCTTTTTCCATACGATACTCTTTGAGCCCGAATTTGAAATTGCCTGTATCTCATATGGGACGTTCTTAACTTATTAACTTTTGATCAGGTTAAATCCGCGCGCCTCAGAGATCTGCTTGCCTCGCGTCACCGATTTGCTGATGGCCGGGGTGGATAAGCCCAGTTTGCGCCCGAGACTGGTCATGGTTATTCCTAATTCATGCACCGCCCAAAAACATAGCACACTCCGTGCATCTACAATTCTCTGATGTTTTCTCCGTGTCCAAATATCCTCCGTCTTAATCTCCATCAAGTCGGAGACGTGCAATGCGATTTTCTCCAAGTCAAGGCCACTGGTTCGAAGCATTTGGCGTCTCGTCATCTTTTCTTCGGCTTTAGCCAAGACCTGACTTACAAAATCACTATCGCCTAATATCCTCTCGTCACTTCTCTGATGATTCTTTTCCGCTCTCAATGCTTTGATACTCTCCCAGCCTCCTGCGCTTCGTATCAATCCCCCACCTGTCAGGTCGGGCCTTCTACCTTTCTCTATCCCTTTCTCCACAAATGCTCGATAGGCCCGCATAGCCGATGCTGATCTTATACCAAACATCTTCAAAATCTCATCTTTGTTCTGCCAGGTATTTATTAATTTGTTCATCAGAACACTGTGTCCGGAATAAGGATAGTTATCCAATTTTTCTATGTTTTGAACTAGTCCGGCTCGCAGTGGATTAAGGTGAATATAGCGTACCAACTCTAAAAGGTATGCTTCCTCCTGGCATAGAATAGACTTGAAGCGGTTCTGAAACAGATGGCCGTGTCTTTGGTGTTTCCGGTTAAACCATAATGCATACCCGGTCAATAGCTTACTCATCACAGTAGAGATCGACATACTTCCAGTTCGCAAAAGTAAATGAAAGTGATTGGGCATTAATGCCCAGGCAAAACAAGCGGTCTGGGTATCCTGAAGAATGGTGCCTAATCTAAAAAGAAAATGATCCCGATCGGCATTGTTCTCAAATATATTCTTTTGATCAATGCCACGAACCACTACGTGATGAATGGCGCCGACGGCATCTATCCTTGATCCTCTTGGCATGATGCGTCAATAGAACTTTGTATCAATTTTGTCAAGAAATAAGTTAATAAGTTAAGAACGTCCCTATTCTTTTTCATCATATCTTAATAGTTGCGTAATCATATTTTAACATTATTCGGCTATTATATCTTAAAATTTACGCATCATGAGGGATCGTATATACTGGGGTCAAACTACTTCACATTTATTATAGCAGAAAACGAGCAAAGATGGAGGCAACACCCTATCACTTCGAAGCATTATGAAGATTCTGTATGTGTATTACGATCTTGTTATTGTCTGAGTAGAGAGCGTATGGAACAAATTCACGGAGCCGGTGTATCCTCATCATTACGAATATCTCGGTTACTGATTATCATAATTTTGGAGGGCATATAATGCGCAAGGAAAAAGTACTCTTTGTTTGTATCCACAACAGCGCCCGCAGTCAGATGGCGGAAGCATGGCTGAATCATCTTTACGGTGACCGTTTTGAAGCGCACAGCGCGGGATTGGAAGCTGGGACATTGAATCCTCTTGCAGTCGCTGCGATGAAAGAGGTGGGTACCGACATTTCCCATAAAAAAACGCAGACGGTGTTTAGCCTCTTCCACAAGGGCGAACTCTTTTCGTACGTGATTACCGTATGCGATGAAGCAAGTGCAGAACAGTGCCCCGTCTTTCCCGAAGCGACAAAGCGCCTGCACTGGAGTTTTCCGGAACCTGCCGCGCTTGTGGGAACAAATGAAGAGAAGCTGGCTGCAATAAGGACAATCCGGGACAACATCCGGCACACTATCGTGGAATGGTATTACTCACTGCACATATCATGAAAGGCACACCGTTCTCATTCCATGCTGGTGCGCGGGGTTCTTTACCCCAATGGCGGCCTTCTGTTGTTTAATGATCCGCTATTTTGTATAAAATTCATCTATTCTTCACGCATCCTTAATACACCTGCAACAATTTTCATCTAAAGAAGCCTTCAAACAATATCCTTGTTAATTAATACGAAAACAGAATTTAGAAAAAGAAAGGAGAACATGTATGGATTGGAAAAAATGGGTGTGTTTCATTGTTATTGTCGGGGGCTTTTTTATCATAGGGACTCAAAATTCCCTTTGGGCATCTGAGGCCGACCTGATACAAATTCTGAAGGAAAAAAAGGTCATTACCCAGGAAGAAGCCGACCGGATGATGGAAAAATTAAAGACAACATCACAGCAGGAAACGTCAGAAACCAAAGAAAAACTGAAAGCGGAGATAAAGGAAGATATTAAAAAAGACGCAGGCAAAGGTGAGTTTCTTCCTTCGGCATTGAAGGGATTTAAGTTTGGTACGACGATCTTCGCAAACTGGGAATCCAAACATAATTTAAAAGGCGCGAATGCAAACACGAACAGCTTTAACCTGGACCGCGCGTACCTGAGTCTTTCGAAGGATGTCAACGATTGGCTCGGCATGAATATCACGACGGACCTTTTCCGGGCTACTGATACAAACGATGCCAGCAATGGCTACGAACTGAGAATCAAGTACGCCTATGCAGATCTTAAGTTTTTCGGAACATCCACAAAAATCGGTGTTGTCCCCACTCCGTCCGATGCGTATGACAATTCGATCTGGCCATACCGGGTTCAGGGGAAGAATTATCTGGATGCCATGAGCATTCAGTCGTCTGCCGATGCGGGAATCGTCAACCAGGGCGTATTCGGGGGGTATATGGATGATGAGTACCTGCAGTTTGCATCCAAGCCTTTCTCCGGCAAGTGGGGTGGTTATATGATAGGCCTCTATAATGGTGCCGGATACGACCGTGCTGAAAGCAACAACAACAAGGCCGTATCAGGATTGATTTACCTCCGTCCCCTTCCGACCACACCCGTTCTCAAAGGCCTCCAGCTCGCCTATGTGGGGAACTACGGTCTCAGCAACAATAAGTATGCCGCCGGATCCGGGCCTGTGAATGACTATCCGGACTGGAGGATCAACATAGGCCAAGTGTCTCTGCTCCACAAGTATTTTGGCCTGATGGGACAGTACTACTGGGGTCAAGGTCTCAAAACCTCGTCGGAGGATAAAGATCGCAATGGGTATTTGGCTGCCGGTTTTGTCCGGATTCCCGGTTTGGAGAAGCTCAGGGCATTCGGTAAATACTATACCTATAATCCAGATGAGACCACGCCGAACAAGGATTATAAGGTGCATGTGGCCGGTCTCTCATATGATTGGAGCAAGGAATTCATGCCCTTTGTCGCGTGGGAACGTGAGGACAACAGATTAAATTCCACGCGTACCGATTACAACAAGTACCAGATTGGTTTCCAGCTGAAGTTTTAGCAGGAGCTCCAACAAATAGAACCAAATCTTTTTCATCCTCCCTGACAGCGGGGCCCTCTATCAAAGGGTCCCGCGCACATATGCAGACGAAACTGACATGGTATAAATGGAATCAAAACGGAAGAATTTACCATAATTTCTGAGACCTGTGACGGAATGAAAAGCAGATCACTGATAAATTTACATTTATGACAAAGCGTGTGATCATAATTGTATCTGTATTATTCGCTATTGTTGGTGTTATCCGTTTTTGTGTCCCATCCGAAGATAGAGTTTCTAAATCAATTTTTTCACCAGCAGACATTAATAAAAAAGTCGATTCCTCACAGTGGTTCATACCAAAAAGATCAAAAGAGCAGAGGGGTGTAGCGCCTGCCCTGAATGTCACCGTTGAAAGTTATCTCTTGAAAGTGCTGATGCCTTTTCCCAATCTTGTAATAGATAGTTTATCACCCGCATCCTACAGGTCAAATGAGGGGACGCCTATGGCTGCGTACAGGGCATTGTTCGAAGCCGCTGAATACTTGAAAAACAATATAAGTGATAAAATAAACATACCGACGATTATTTTTATAGATGAGAAGGATGAATTTATATCGTATTCATCCTTGCAAGAAATGATTGAGCGGAAGCATCTTAGCCATTGGCACATTCATATGGTACGGAAAGACCTTGATGTGGAAGGGAAAATGTCTAATCATCTGATCATCAACCAAGAAAGCGTGGGTGAGAATATGTGGAAGCAAATAAAGGATATTTTAATAAAGCACTTCAATACACGAATTTGAATGAGCATTTCTTTTCATAGAACTGTAATGGAACCTTCACTCTTTCGTAATAATGATTTGCTAAAATTTATTCAATGTATGCAAAAAAGCGAAAGCGAGGGAGATAGCAAGATGAAGGAAACTATGGATACGTATACGTTTGATGTGCAGCAATTGTTACAGATACCGGAGACAAGACCTGTCTGTGATCCGTTGAGTGTGCCTCAACACTATCACCGGGAGAAAAAGGGAGAAGTGTTAATTATAGCAAAAAACCTTTCCGCCGATCACCTGACGGCAACTTACTGGGGATAAGGAGATGATTATTCCTGTAAAAGAAAGTGATCTCTATCGCCATTGTTCTTAAATATGTTTTTCTATTCAATGCTGCAAGCCGCTATGTACTGGATGGTACCGGCAGGATCTATCCTTGGTCCTCTTGGCATGACGCTTTGGTAGAACTATTTGTCGACGTTGTAAAGAAATAAGTTAATAAGTTAAGAANNGGAATGGCGATGATGTAAAGAGTCAAATACAATGCATGATAGAGCTGGTCCAGGGACTTTCTGACCTCGACCAACGGACGGGCCAGACGGATATAGCCTTTTATCTCTTCATTCTCCTTAAGGGGAAGGGCGATATACAGCATGCTTTCCTGGAGCGTCACACTGAACCGTGATGCTTTGCCACGTCCTTCCGTTTTTGCTTGCTGAATTTCAGAACGATCCAGGTGATTCTCCATCTGCTTTGGATCAGCCTGTGAATCAGATATAACCCGTCCGGCCTTGTCGATAAGCGTCACCCGTAAATTCAACTGGCGGGCAATTTCCGGCACCATATCTTTTTGGGTTTCCCCCGGCATGAGCGAGATGATTCTCGCAAAGCCGAACATATCCTCTTCGATGC
>JAFNGM010000095.1:5407-5653 GCA_017885225.1 Syntrophaceae bacterium
ATAATTTACTGGAAAAATGTTAAAAGAAAATAAATGACCGCTGAAATTTGTGCCGATATAGGTATGGTTAAAACCCAGGCCCAGAGAATATTGCCTGCCACTCCCCAACGAACGGCAGTCAATCGTTTCGTGGATCCCACTCCCATAATGGCACCGGTAATCGTAGGTGTCGTGCTCACGGGAATGCCGGCAACAGAGGCGCCAATAATAGAAATGGCAGCTGCCGTCTCTGCGCAGAAGCCTCCT
>JAFNGM010000096.1:0-2272 GCA_017885225.1 Syntrophaceae bacterium
AAACTAATCACACAATTAATTAGGAGGAAAGAAATGAGAAAAACGTTAAGTTATGTGTTCATCAGTATGCTCTTGGTCATGGTTTTTGCTCCGTTCGCGATGGCTGCCGCTGCGCCGGCTGCTGCACCTCCTGCACCTGCAACTGATTATACAAAGGCCATTGTACTTGGATGTAGCCTTCTCGCCGTTGGTATTGCGATGGGCTTAGGCACAATTGGTACAGGTGTTGGAATGGGAAACGGATTAAGCGGAGCTACAAATGCTGTTGGTAGAAATCCGGAAGCACAGGGAAAGATCCTGCTGACTATGATGGTCGGTCTGGCGATGATTGAATCACTTGCGATCTATGCACTGGTTATTGCATTGATCATGCTCTACGCCAATCCTTTACTTAAGTTGGTTGGTATGTAGAAGAAATCTGGTATTTTATCGAATCAGGGAGGGGGAGCGCTACCACGACTTCAACTCCCTTTTTTTAATCAAGTTCCTCATGCAGGAATTTTTTTGGCATAGACATTTTTTCCAATCATCCATCTTTGTGCTTCCGCACCCGTCCCTCGGTTACTCTCAATTAGCGACACATCTGACGCATACTTGATATAATCACCATACAGATTTTCCATATGTATTATTCCCCGAATGTGCCGTTCAAATAAAGACAAAGAGAAGACCTATTGAAGAAGCATGCCTTATTTTTAAATAGACTTAGAATAGATAAAGGATTCGCTGCAGGATATAAAAAAGTATAGAGGCAGGAAATACGTCTCTATTTTATTGGAAGAAAAGGCCGGAAGGCATTCACCTTCCGGCCTTTTGGGCTTTATTTGTCCTCTTCGTCCTCATCATCTTGATATCGTGCACCTTCTCCCGAATCTGCGGGAACTTCAGCGGCAATAGACCGCCCGATTCCTCGCGAGAGAAGCGCGGATATTAAGAAGAGAAGAACTATAGAAATGATAATGATCAGTACGATTGTCGTAGTCCATGCCTTCACTTCTTTTTCTATGTTCTGAGAAGCTTTGATGGCCTGTTCATTGAACCTTTCCACATTCACTCCCATTCCGATCCACCCAAACCCACCTGGTTTTGGATAGTCAGCGGAGTAGAATTTAATGGGTGCATAGGCTACAAATTTCGTCTGACCTGCAAACTTGTACATTTTGATGCCGGTGTTACCGGCTGCTGCATCTTTTGAGACTTCCGGCAGGCCCGGATCCATAAAACCGAGAAGGTTAATATTGAGAACCTCTTCTCCCTTTTTGGTCATCACCTCTGCGGTCTTTTCGCTCAGAGGAGGAACCGGGGTTCCGTCGCCATACAAACCCGCGATATGGTAATCGTTAGGATGTGCGGTGATAAATCCTCCGTTATTCACCATATACGCATAGTTTCCTGTTGACGCATCTGCTCTGAACACATAGCCAGCCTGGGTTGGTATAATATGAGCGGTGTACTCCGCTATGTGCCGATAATCAAGGGCAAGACTAAGAACCCCTGAAAATCCTTCCTGACCAAAAATCGGTGTGGCCATGCGAATAATTCCCGTAAAATTTTTTCCCTTTTCAAACTCCGATTTATTCACATACCAACCTGTTACTTGGGAGATATATACTTCTCCCTTATTCAGTTTCCTTGCCTTATTGAAGTAGTCCTCAGTTTTGTATCTTGTATTGGCGGGGTTACTGATATTCACTAAATTCGATTTTGGAACTGCCCGACCATCTACAATTTTCATCACCTCGTTTCCATTCCTATCAGCTAAGGACATCTCGGAATAGAGAGGGACTGAGACCTGTTTGATTATATTATCCTCTTTTACCCAGATTGCTTTCTTGTTTTCATTGATAAATTGTTTGTAGGTGGATTCGGTCGCCGGGATGATGGTTGCAATCAACAAATCCTTCTTTCTTTCCGTGAGAAAATTGGCAACTTCGTCCGCCGTATTACTGGCACGTATCTTGATTTCTTCCTGAGATGTCTGATCGAGAACAGTGATTGCTCGTTCTTTTGCCGTAATCCCTAATTTTAAAATACCGTTGGCAATCAGAATAGCCATCAGTGAAAAGGGGATCACAATAAGCAGAAAGAATAATCTCGCTACGGTAAAAAGCTGCTTATCTTTTTTATTTTCTGGCATTGCCTTCTCCCCCTAACTTTTGTCAGATTTTAAAGTTAATTGTTTTCAAATGAATTAACCCAAAAAATAACGCATAAAGGGGTTTGCAAATAGAAGAACAAGTGAAATAACCAGAGCATAAATGGCGATCGATTC
>JAFNGM010000096.1:2375-4172 GCA_017885225.1 Syntrophaceae bacterium
TTGTTGAAAATAGAGTTAATAAAGTTTTCCCGAATTTCCGTAACATTTTTTTTCTCCTTTCCAAATTAAATTGTTGCTCCTAAATATTCCTGCCCCATATCATGAAAACGTGACGATGGGAATGGGAAATCTATTAAAACTGTGCAGATATTAGCAATAGATGTGCCATTTACTCGACATTTAGGGCACAATTGTGCTAACACCATGCAACTCTTGTAGTATTATTATTAGTGCCATAAAAATAGATGCTGTTTTGAAGACATTCTGTTTAACACTTTGTGCAATTGACCATGCCACTTGAACGAAAAGTGCAATGCAAAATATCTTCAGGATGGTATTATCTGAATCCGGCAGCGAGCGCACTCCCCGTGGCGTGCCCGGGGTAAGTAAGCGAATGGGTAATATAATTATTCCTTATGGATCGGAGATTCTCCGCAGCGTGCCGCGGAGAGCTTCAATAGTCAATCAAAGAGCTTTTTCAGCTCCTTTACCAGAATCTTACCCGCGGAATTCCGGGGAAAATCTTTCACAAAAAAAACTTTTTTCGGGATCTTGTAGGGAGCAATCTGCCCATGGAGGGCATTGATTAAGGAATCTTCTGTCATGAATTGCCCCTCATGGAGCATAACAAAAGCCGCCACGACCTCTCCCCGAGCGGGATCAGGCATGGCCACGGCTGCCGCTTCCCTGACCTGTGAGAGTGCCTGGATCACCCGCTCAACCTCTGCGGGATATATATTTTCCCCGGAGCTGATGATCAATTCCTGTTTCCTGCCGATTAAGTAAACAAACCCTGCTTCGTCACGCCTGCCCATATCGTCAGTGTGGAACCATCCTCCCCGCATTGCCTGTTCTGTGTGCGACAGCTTGTTCCAGTAACCAATAAACACGTTAGGTCCCCGGACTATGATTTCGCCCGGTTCGCCGTGAGCCACATCCCGGTCGTGTTGATCGACGATGCGCAGGGTGATGTGAAACACCTCTTTTCCCACAGAGCCGGCCTTTCGGACGGAATCTTCAAGATCGAGCGAAGTCAGACGCCCCGTTTCCGTCAACCCATATCCCTGAACAAAACCAACGCCCTTCTCCTCCTGGTACTTGCATATCACCGGAATCGGAATAGGAGCGCCGCCGGAAATGAAGAAATGAACATGTGAGAAGTCAGCCCTGTCCCATTCTTCTGATTTGGTCATCATCTGAAACATGACCGGTACGGCAAACATGTAGTTGATCTTCTCGTGTGTGATAAGCTTGATGACCTCCGAAGCGTTGTAGAAACTCTTCAGAATGAGCGAACCGCCGGCATAGATTACTGGCGTAGTTGAGGCGGCCAGCGCTCCGATATGGAACAGGGGCGCAACGACGAGGGACTTATATGTCTTGTCCACGCCGTATCCTACAAGGGAGTGTATGGCTCCGAAAAGGATGTTTCCATGTGAGAGTATGGCGCCCTTCGGATCACCCGTCGTTCCAGATGTATACATGATAACAAGGGGATCATGGAGTGTAATTTCGTTCTCGCACGGAGGCTCAACAGCCGGGAATGGAAACACAAAATCATTTATTAAGGGATCCTGGGACAAATTATCCCCTCCGTGCCTGAAGTAGTGAGAAATGGGAATGCCTGAGGTTTTGACATTGCTGATTTTCTCGGCGAAATCCGATGAGTATATGAGCGCACAGGGGGTGCAATCCTCGAGGATGTAGCGCAGCTCTGGCACGGCCAGGCGAAAGTTGAGGGGAATCATGATCGCGCCGGTCTTGCCGCAGGCAAAAAATATTTCCAAAAACTCACTG
>JAFNGM010000097.1 GCA_017885225.1 Syntrophaceae bacterium
GGGAGATATCATGCGCCAGCGCTTGTGTGAAGATGACCTAAAGATCGCTTCTTTTATCCTGACTGGCCTCACAGAAGCGGGTCTTGCCATTGACCATGCAACAGATGGAGAGGATGGGCTCCATATGGCACTCATTATACCCTACGCTGCAGCCATTATTGATATCATGTTGCCAAAACTGGATGGTCTTACACTCATAAGTAAATTGCGGAACCAGGGGAATAATACGCCTGTGATTATCCTGAGTGCCAAGAGATCGGTGGATGATCGTGTGATAGGGCTTCAAAAAGGTGGTGATGACTACCTCACAAAGCCCTTCTCATTGCCGGAACTCTTGGCGCGGGTCCAGGCATTGATCAGAAGGGCCACCGGAGCGAAAGAGACGACTCGTCTTGAGGTAGGCGACCTGTCCATGGATCTTCTCAAGAGGGAAGTACTTCGTGCGGGGGAAAAAATCGAATTACAACCAAAGGAATTCTCTCTCCTTGAATATCTGATACGCAACGAAGGACGGGTCGTTTCTAAAACCATGGTCATGCAACATGTCTGGGACTACGACTTTGTCCCGATGACTAATGTGGTTGAGGCTCGGATATGTATATTAAGAGAAAAAATCGATAAGGATTTCAGCCAGAAGCTCATCCATACAATCCGCGGAGCTGGATATGTCCTTAAAAGAAACCCTTAAGATACGCCGAACACTGGTATTCCGGCTCACATTCTTGTACTCAATCGTGTTTACGGTTTCATCTCTTGCCGCTTTCACTATCTTTTATATTGTCATTTCCAACGTGATTAAGGTTCATACCGATCAGCACCTATTGAAGGAAATGGCCGAAGTTTTCTCCATCTTGAAATCGAAAGGCGAGGATTCTTTCAAGACTGAAATGAACATCGAGGCGGAATCCGAGGGAGTCGACAACATATTCTTTCGTCTATTGGATCAGGCGGGCAGGGAGATCGTCGCAACGAATATGTCCTCCTGGAAGGGTGTCGGCACAAACAGTAGTGCGTTGGAACGAGTCACGCAGGGGGTAAGCCACGTATTCGAAACAATATCCGTTCCCGAAAAACCGTATGGGGCACGAATCGTCTATGGGGCCATCGGATCGGGCCGAATCCTGCAGATTGGTCTCTCACTTGAAGACGATGCCAGATTTCTTGAAATATTCCGAGGTATATTTGTGCCGAGCATAATAATTATCATGGCATTCTCCACTTTGATTGGATGGTTCATGGCCGCGCGTGCAATGGCAGGTGTCAAGGATGTGACAAAAACAGCATTGGATATATCAGAGGGGGCCTTTGAAAAAAGAGTGCATACGCAGGCCAAGGGTGATGAAGTTGAGCAGCTCGCTATTGCCTTCAACCGGATGCTGGATCGTATTCATGATTTAGTGAAGGGCTTGAGGGAAGTCACAGATGACATCGCTCACGATATAAGAACCCCTATTGCCAGAATCAGGGGCCTTGCCGAATTGGAATTAAATATGAACAAATCCGGTTATGAATCTAATAAACTCGCGGCGGACACCGTGGAAGAGTGTGACAACCTGCTGCACATGATTAATACCATGTTAGAGATTTCCGAAATCGAGGCGGGAATACGTGAAACCTCCAAAGGAGAAGTAGATCTGATACAGGTGATTGGAGAAGCCGTTGAGCTTTTCCGACCTATCTCCGAGGAGAAAGGCATCCGTCTCATATCTTGTATTTCCGATCAAGTTTATATCCACGGGAACGTTCACAGTCTTCAGAGAATAATCGTGAATCTCCTTGATAATGCAATCAAGTATACATCCACCGGGGGAACCGTATCGGTTACACTACAGAAAGACGACGATCATATTTATCTTGTCGTTCAAGATACAGGGATCGGAATCTCCAAAGAGGATCTGTCTCTTATTTTCAACCGGCTGTACCGGTGTGACAGCAGCCGCTCCCAACCAGGGTTTGGACTGGGTCTCAGTCTTTCCTTGGCGATTGTCCGGGCACATGGCGGCGATATCACCGTAACAAGTCAAATTGGCGAGGGGAGCATATTTAAAGTAACTCTTCCCCGATAGTCGTGTCCACCTTCATCTTCGATACTTTATTCAAATATTACCAAATCGTAATCTTCCGATAATCTTCCGATAATCTTCCTGTGCTAACAAGAATGGCGCCGGAGCATACCATAAACTCTAAGTTTATAATTCAAAGGCAAAGCAGATTGAATGATGTTCAAATTAGAACACATATATAGAAAGCGGAAACAGAAATATGAAAAAATCGTCCTTGTGGTCATTGGAAATTTTCTATATTTATTGCCCTCAGAAAAATATTAAGTCCATGCAGTAAGTCTCTCACAACTAAAATATTTATACACCATGAGGGTTTTTCGATTAATTGAAAGCATTCAATCCCTATAAACAGGCAGCAACACCAACCCAAGTTCAGGAAAGACTATTTCTTTTTCAAACAGGTCAAGCAATCTGATGTTGATAAATAAAGTCATCATAGTTAGGATTGCTATAGGAATTACTATTATTTGGCTTTAATTATGGACTTGATTAAAAATGAAAAAGTCATTTTTTTCATCATTCCCTTCATAATATATATAACCCTCCTGACATGTATTCCTTTAGTAGAACCGGATGAGGGTCGCTACAGCGCAATCCCTCGCGAAATGAATCTTTCTGGAGATTATATATCACCCCATTTAAAAGGGACCGTCTATCTTGAAAAGCCCCCTTTATGTTACTGGGCAACAGCGTTGTCATTTAAAATCTTCGGTGAGAATGAATTCTCTTCACGGTTATTTACAACGCTTTGCGCATGGGGGTGCATACTTCTCGTTTATTCTATAGGAACTTTTTACTATGATACAAAAACGGGGTTTTATGCGGCAGCCGTTTTGACGACATCTTTATATCATTTTACAATCGGACGAATTAATGTCCTAGATATGCCCTTGGCATTCTTTGTCTCCCTCGCCATATGGTTGGGATACAGATATTTGTCAGGTGGCGAGGAAAGAAGAAAAAAAAGGCTATATCTCTTTTATCTTTTCTGTGCTCTGGCGTTTCTCACGAAAGGATTGATCGGTATCGTCTTTCCCTTCGCCATCATTGTTATATGGCTTTTATTTTCCAAAAGATGGCACGATATACCTAAGATTTTCTCGATTGTAGGAATTATAATCTTCCTTGTTCTTACCGGTCCCTGGCTGATTTATGTTCAAATGGCAAATAAAGACTTCTTCTGGTTTTTCTTTGTCCAAGAACATTTCCTTAGATATACTACGACCATACATTCCAGGAACCAACCATTTTACTTTTTTGCTCCGATAATTATTGCGGGCACGCTCCCTTGGTGTGCTTTTCTCTTAAAAGCCGTTAAGGAAAGTGGAATAAGAATAGTTGCACTATATTCGACAGAAAAACTATTTTTACTCATATGGGCGGGTTTCATTTTTCTCTTCTTTTCCGTTTCCTCATCCAAGCTGATATCGTATATTGCCCCCGTTTTTTTACCGATTGCGGTCTTCATTGGGCATATTTTTAGGGTTCACGACGATACCTGGAATCGAAATCTTAACACAAGCCGGATATCAGGCATTCTTTATCACTTGCCGGTGATCTTTCAATCTCTCCTATTCATCGCGGTTTTGTTTACCCCATCCTTTGTAGTTACCTCTTCAATTTTTAAATCACACTATATCCCTTTACGGATATGGTGGCCATGGGTCATCATTCCTTTTATATTACAGATCATGATATTGATTTTGCCGGATCTTATCAGGAGAAAATGGGGCAAAGGATGGTTTGTAATGGTTTATGCACTATCATTTCTTTTTTTGAGCGTGACAACCTTTCCTATATCCAAATTTCTGGCACCGTATAAAACCGCCTATCCTATTGCGCAAGCTATACAAAATTATGTTCCCGCGGACAGGGAGGTTTACCAGTACAGAATGTCACTTTACGGCATAGATTTTTATACCCACATGAGAACGCCTGTCGTGGACGACATAGGTGAATTACAGCCTGGCGTGGAGAAACTACCTCCTGAAGAAAAAGCCCGGTATTTCCTTACTTCTGATGAGTTTTTTAAACTTTATCGTGAAATGAACGACATCTATTGTGTGACAGAACATAAAAATATGCAAAAACTGAAAAAGGAGACATTAATTTCACAAGTTTTGTGGGAAAATGGTTATTATTATCTTTTACACCTTAAAAAGAGTGACTGATGTGACATGAAAATCAGAGAAGATTTTTTGCCTTTCTCCAAACCATCGATCGGCGATAAAGAGATTACCGGTGTTGTCAAGTGCCTAAAATCCAATTGGATTACCACTGGCCCAGTCTGTAAGGAATTTGAGGATAAATTTTGCAAACTAACAGGAGCATCCCATGCAGTCTCACTAAGTTCCGCCACCGCTGGCATGCATCTTGTTCTCCTTGCTATGGGTGTAGGCGCGGGGGATGAGATTATCACACCTTCTATGACATTTGCCTCGACAGTCAATATGATCAGCATGCTTGGCGCTAGACCTGTATTCGTTGATATCCACCGGGATACTTTAAACATAAATGCAGATCTCTTAGAGGAAAAAATCGGTCCCAAGACAAAGGCCATTATACCCGTTCACTTTGCCGGTGCGCCGGTTGATATGGACAGGATTGTGGAAATCGCTGATCGGCATCATATCCTCGTAATCGAAGATGCGGCCCATGCTGTGGGTACATATTATAAGGGTATCCATGCAGGAGGATTCGAACACATCGCCATTTTTTCTTTTCACCCGATAAAGAACATTACCAGCGGTGAGGGAGGGATGATTACGCATAGTGATGAATATTTAGAAAAGCGATTGAGACTTTTAAGGTTCCACGGTATTGAGAGAGACGCATGGAGACGTTACGGGAAAGGAGGAACTCTGGAATACGACATTCATCAGCCTGGATTCAAATACAATCTCACAGATATGCAGGCGGCCATCGGTCTTGCGCAGATATCCAGACTTGATGAGATCAATCATAGAAGAATGGAAATTGCCAAACTCTATATAGAGGGGCTGAAAGGTGTGGAGGGCATTGAACTGCCTGGTATCCCGGAATATGATCATGTTCACGCCTGGCATCTTTTTATTGTGAAGGTACTGTTCATGGAGCGTAGCGTATTTATGGAAAAATTGTCCCAGTACAATATCGGTTATGGTTTTCACTTTCCCGCCTGCCACCTTTTAAGTTATATCCAGAAACAGTTTGGGACCCACAGAGGAATGCTTCCGGAAACGGAGCGCGTCGCGGAATGTATTCTATCTCTGCCTCTTTTTCCCGATATGAAGAATGATGATGTATTGTATGTGTGTGAGGCGATAAAGGAGATACTGTCACAAAATCTTTAATAAAAAAACGGACACAGAGCCTGGATCCCCACCCCCGTGGTAATGGATCCGTCAGTATATTTTATAGAGACCAGAACCATCTTGAAGAAGAAGGATTGCATCATGAGTTCACAATCAATGATTTCTTTAGTCATTCCTGTGTACAACGAAGAAGAGAATGTGAACAAGCTCATGGAGCGCATTCGGTCGGTTATGCAAATTATAGGGAGACCATATGAGATTATTTTAGTCGATGACGGAAGCAAGGATAATTCTCTATCTCTGTTGAAAAGCTTCACCGTGTATCCTGAGGTGAAGGTTATTGAACTCGTGAGAAATTATGGACAGCATGCGGCAATTTTCGCCGGTTTTTCTCTAGTGAGAGGCGATATCATTGTTACGCTGGATGCAGATTTGCAGAATCCTCCGGAAGAGATACCGAAGCTCGTGAAGGTGAT
The DNA here is from genome assembly GCA_017885225.1 of Syntrophaceae bacterium. Classification (GTDB taxonomy): domain Bacteria; phylum Desulfobacterota; class Syntrophia; order Syntrophales; family UBA2185; genus UBA2185. The sequence continues at coordinate 5,833 of JAFNGM010000097.1, forward strand.
GGAAGCCGGCTACTACGATGTAGTAGGTACGATAAGGAAAAGCCGCAAGGACTCTCTCTTCAGGATACTCCCCTCGAAGTTGATCAATATTGTCACAAGAAGGATTACGAAAGTCAGGATGAGCGACTGGGGATGCATGCTGAGGGCGTATCGACGTCCTGTGGTCGAGCGTATGATTGCCTGTCATGAACACGCCACGTTTATCCCGGCACTCGCGACCTACTTCGGGAAACGTGTAACTGAAATTGAGGTTGCCCATGAAGAACGATACGGGGGAATAACGAGCTATCCTTTGCGAAAGCTTATCAATCTTCACTTTGATCTTGTTTCATCATTTTCCGATCTGCCCATGAAATTTCTTATGTACGGTGGTATATGGATGGCCCTTGGAGGCGTGTGCTTTGGTGTCTTCCTCGCTGCTGCCAGATTGGTATACGGCGCCCTGTGGGCTGCGCAAGGGGTGTTTACGCTCTTCGCGATTTTATTTGTGTTAGTGGGTCTTCAGTTTTTTGCCTTCGGCATCGTGGGAGAATATATTGGCCGTATTTACAGAGAAGTGAGAAAGAGACCGGAGTACGTTATTGAAAAAGTACATTCATTGGGAGATTCAGAGAAGTCGCAATGAGAACGGTTGTATTCGCGTACCATAATATGGGCATAGTTGGGCTTGAGGCCTTAAAGAGCGCGGGTTTTCACATTGTCACCATTTTTTCCCATAAAGACGACCCTGGAGAATATTGCTGGTTTGCGTCTGTATCTGAGTGGGCATCAAGGAATCATATTGAGATAGTCTTTCCTGTTGATGTGAATAAGCCACAATGGGTTCGGAAAGTTTCCAATCTCGCTCCCGATGTGATCTTTTCTTTCTATTACCGGCATATTTTGAATCAGGACATCCTAAATATACCTTCATCAGGGGCGTACAATCTTCATGGCTCACTTTTGCCAGCCTATCGGGGAAGAGCACCGGTTAACTGGGTACTCGTGAATGATGAGAAACAGACAGGAATCACCCTCCATCATATGGTGGCAAAACCAGATGCGGGCGATATCGTCGGCCAGAAGGTTGTGAACATAGATTTCAGTGATACGGCCCGGACACTGTATGATAAGCTTTGCCAGGAAGCGAAAGCACTCCTTGAGGAGGTTCTCCCGCTCATTAGGGGGGGTAAAGCATTACGGATTCCTCAAGACCTGTCGAAAGGAAGCTATTTCGGCGGTCGTAGACCGGCAAACGGACGCATCGACTGGAGATGGCCGGCTCTGCGCATCTATAATCTCATTAGGGCCGTGACTGAACCCTATCCAGGAGCGTTTGCTTTTTTGCCCGATGGTGAAAAAATTTTAATCTGGTGGGCTCTACCGGAAAAAGATGATGTTCATGACCACCTTCCCGGGCAAATAGAGATTGAAAATGATCATATATATATAAGAACAGGCGAGGGTCGCGTTCGACTTATTGATATCGAGACGACAGGATCGAGAATGAAAGATGATCAGATATTGCATTCTTTCAGGAGCAAGGAAGGGTTAGTATTGACATGAAAATATTAATACTCGGGGTAAATGGATTTATCGGTCATCATTTAACCAAGCGGGTACTCGCTGAAACAGATTGGGTTGTTTTCGGGATGGACATTGCTGATGATCGCCTTGGTGATATAGTGAATAATGCCCGTTTCCATTTCCTTGAAGGTGATATATCAATTAATAAAGAATGGATTGAGTATCATGTAAAGAAATGTGATGTCATACTGCCCCTCGTTGCCATTGCTACACCCAAGCTGTATGTTGAAGATCCTATCGGCGTTTATAACTTGGATTTTGAAATGAATATAGATATTATCAAGCAATGCGTGAAGTATCATAAAAGGGTGGTATTCCCCTCCTCGTCTGAGGTTTACGGGATGTGCACGGATCAGGTATTCAAAGAGGACGAGAGTTTTTTAGTGGTCGGGCCGATTCAAAAGGAAAGGTGGATATATTCGTGCTGCAAGCAGTTGCTGGATCGTGTTATTTATGCCTATGGTACACGGGGACATATACAATTTACCCTGTTTAGGCCTTTCAACTGGATTGGTCCCAGACTAGATTCACTCTTTGCAGCAAAAGAAGGGAGCTCCCGTGTCGTCACACAGTTCATTGCCGATCTGCTTATGAAACATCCCATTGTCCTTGTTGATGGTGGTCATCAGAAACGATGCTTCACCTTTGTGGATGATGGCATCGATGCACTCATGAAAATCCTGGAAAACAAGGATGACGTGTGTAGAAATGAAATTATCAATATCGGAAATCCGCGCAATCAGTGCTCCGTGAGAGAACTGGCAGATATTCTCAAAAAGATCTTTATGGAGCATCCGAAACACAGGCATGACCAGGAATATTCTGAAATTATTGAATCATCGTCTGAATCTTACTATGGAAAGGGCTATCAGGACATTTATTCGCGAAAACCAAATATCGAGAAGGCGCGAACGCTGCTCAACTGGGAACCACAAAGAGGTCTTGATGACGCCCTCAAGATGACACTACATTCTTTCCTGGAGGAAAACAGGATTGCCCTCTGATGAAAAAAAAGTCCTAGGAATAAAAATCGACGTCGATACTTACATGGGAATGAAAAACGGTGTGCCCCGTCTTCTGGATATTCTGGAAAAATTCTCTGTGCGAGGGACCTTCTTCTTGAGTGTGGGGCCGGATGCCTCCGGCAGGGCTATTATACAGCTCCTCAAAACTCCCCTCTTCCTGAAAAAGATGATCCGCACGAATGCCTTCGGTCTCTATGGTTTTCGGACAGCCCTCTATGGGACCATTCTTCCTTCACCCATGATTGCCCTGTCATTTCCAGGATTAGTTCGAAAAATCCAGGCCAAGGGGCATGAAGTTCAGTTTCATGCATGGGATCACCGGCGTTGGCAGGATGAAGTTCATTGCAGACCTGTTGAATGGATTCGAGACTGGTTTGTAAAGGGTATTCAGGCATTCATAACATTGACCGGGTGCGCACCCTCGGCATTTGGGGCACCTGCCTGGCTTATCGATGATCGGGTGTTGGAGATTATTAAAGATTACCGGTTTGAATATCTGAGTTGTACAAGGGCGAAGAAACCGTTCATCCATGAGAAGATAGCTCTTGTGGAAATTCCGTCAGATCTGCCCTGTTTCGAAGAGGTGGGTGTTCAGGAAGGTGTTTCAACTATCGCGCCGATTTTGCAAGATAACAAAATCCATGTGCTGCCAGTGCACGCGGAGGTTGAAGGAGGAATCTGGAGTGCATATTTCATACAGTTGCTTGAGCGAGTTACCATGATGAATTATCGTATAGCAACCCTTGCGGAAATAAAAGAACTCTTGCCATCTGAAAAATTAACCGTGCGAAAATATAGCATGGAATTGCTGCCCGGCCGTTCTAGCCCATGTGCGGTCTAAATTCTCCAATTCTATAAAGTGTCATTGAGGACCCTTGACCTCGGTGATTTGTATATTCTCACTCACGATGGGAGATGGTGAAATGATACATTTTCCTCAATTAGGTCAACCGCAAATAATAATAAGTGTCCAAAATAACCATTGCTTAACATTAGCCTGGATATGTGAATAACATGGTCATGATTCGCAAAATACTTCTGTTGACTTTCGTGGTTGCGTTTCTCCTTACCTTACCGCAGACAGCGGAAACCAAGGAAGATTGGGCTGTCACGCTTTATGGCGCCAGCCAGTTGTGGGGCAATATTTGGCAAACATTCTATTCACCGGACTTTGAACCATCCTATTATTTTGTTGCTCTGGCTGTTTCCCGGAGGATGTTTTCCTTCCAGAAGCACCTCGATCTGGAACTTGAGGGACAGGGGGTCAAACACTTGGGCAATCAGCACCACTGGGAATTCAACGGCCTTTTTACATTAAGATGGCTCACATTCCCCTGGAATAAATATATCGATACAACAATCGCCATCGGTGAAGGATTATCCTATGCTACAGAAACACCGAAACTCGAAGCAGAGACACATAAAAATTCTTTACAATTTCTCAACTACCTGATGATGGAACTAACATTCGCCCTGCCGGAAACACCATAGTGGAGCCTCGCAGTTCGCATTCATCACCGGTCCGGAATCTTCGGTATTTTTGATGGGGTGCAAGGAGCATCCAATGCACTTTGCATTGGACTGAAGTATAAGTTTTAGCCGGTTATGCAACTCGAAACGTTACGCAATATAGGCAATGATCCCTTGGAATTCTTATGGCGTATTAACACATACTAAATATCGGACCCAACGAACACATGGTTGAAATACTGTAACACAGGGAAACCTTATGGCTAAAAGAGACAGGAAATATTCCTTTACTAAAAAGGCTTTACTTTAAAGGGGAAGAAAAGTGAAAAGATTGAACCTTATCATTTCAGAGGAACTGTATAGAACGGCAATGATATCTATATGTGTCTTAACAATTATCCTGATGGTCTCAGCTCTCATTTATTTTATGAGCTCTCAGGGAGGTGAACATTACACATATGCTGGTAAAAATGGTGTCAGCTTTACATCAATCTCACCGACTCCAGAAAAGGATAAAAATGTGCGGGAAAACGAAAACAACGCACAGCAGATACGGTACAAAAAGGAACGGGAAGGAATGGGGAAACTCTTGTTTCTCTACTCGATCTTCAGGTAATCTTAAATGTTTATTGACAAAAACACAATGTGTTTTCAGCACACGCTCATTCGCTTCTAAGGAAAAGAGCACCTGTATATTAAGTTATCGCAGAATTCCGGGGACGGCTTACTTAATTACAGCAATGTAAATAAACAATGTTTCTACCGATAATTCACAGTACTCTCAACTATCCGAAAGCGTTTGTTTGTAGGTGAAACGTCTGACGCGGTTCATGAAATATTGAAGACCTTAGAATGGTGGTTGGTTCCGCAGTGTATAGGAATGGAATGACGGGTTCATGGATCCCGGATCGAGAGATGACAATGGGGGAAGGGATGAATTGTTGAGACTGGATTCTCGCCTGCGCGGGAATGACGTGGGGATTAGGAATGACAGTAATTATTTAATCTGTTCCTCGTGCTTCAGCATGGGTGCGAATATGGCGACTGCCAAATCGCGGAATTCGGCATCGAGCGGGTCAATCTGCCTGAAGCACAGATCATAGTGCACATCTTCCTTTTCCGCGAATTCAAAGGCATCCCATTTGCCTTTGGCGGCTCTCATCGCTTTATCATTATCAGCACCTTTTGCTGTCTGTTCGGCATACGCCAAGGATGATTCGGGAAAGAAATGAAGAGGTCTTCGAAGGCCCATCCAGTATATGTCGAGAAGGTTTCTCAGGTACTCTCCCGTATCTTCTACGGGAGAATATCGGAATGTTCTATCTTCACAGACAAGGAT
>JAFNGM010000098.1 GCA_017885225.1 Syntrophaceae bacterium
TCACCACCTTATCTAAATAGTCTTTGACCATATATTCGTGATGTTCCTGAGTTATGTTTTTCCTTAGAATCTCTTCGGCCATTTCCACGGATAGCTTCGCGGCCTCTGCCCGTAATTGATTTCTGGCTGCCTTGAATTCCTGTTCCATTCTCGTCTGCGCATCTTCTTTCATCTTCTCGGCTGCCTTTTTCGCGTCTTCAATGATCTTTTCTTTCTCAACTGTTCCCTGGGATTTTATCAATTCAAAGATATTGCTTATTTCGTCCGTTGCCTTATCCAGTTTTGCAGAGTATTCCTTGAATTTTTTCTCTGTTTCTTCCTTTTCCGCTACTTTCTCATCGATGGTAGCCTTGATAGATTGACGTCTTTCGAAGAAAAACTCTTTGATTTTTTTTGCGAGAAACCAGTAGAGAAATCCCACCAGGACAACAAAATTTGCTACCCTCCAGGCAAAATCAATAAACATTTCCCTGCTGGATCCCTCACCTTCGCCACCCGCAGCATACACCAGGGAAGCGGTAGTGAGAATCGGCAGGATTGATACCATCATATAACGTACATTACGGCGGCTCAACAGGTGAGCGGAAAACCATGCTGTCATTAGAGACTCCTTCCCATCAATTTCTCAGCAATCTCAATAGATATTTTCCTGGACTGATTCGTCAGAATGTGTCTCGCCTCATCAACCTCCCTGTTCATGTCCGCGTGAAACTTTTCCATCATGCCGGGAATATCACCTTTTGCCGCTTCGATGAAGCTCTTGGCCTGTTCCGCCCCTTCCGTCATGATTTCCTGTCTTTTTTCTAATGCCTGCAACTTCGCCAGGCGAAGCTTTTCCTCATATGCGGCCATTCTTTCATCCACTGACTGATTGAGGCGCTTAATTTCTTCTTCGATGTCCTGCATATTCTTTTTTCTTTTATCAATGATGCCTAAGACAGGCTTATAGAGGAGCAGATTGAGAATGAACATCAGGATAAGGAAATTAACCATCTGGATTAACAACGTAACATCAATGCTGATCACTATTTTACCTCACATCAAATGTATCTTGAAATTTAAAAACCGAGGGAATGAACAGAAGTCGCCCTCGGTTCCTTCATTGTTTAACGCTTTTTTTTATCTCCAAAAGTTTCTGATGATTCTTTTTTGATATATATTTTCTGGTATTTTATGACATGAACTCCGTACACGAGGAACCTCAAACACCACAGTGTAAAAAACGCGGACTTCTAATCACAACTCTCCGCTAATGTCAAGTATTTTTTGGCTGAATATGGGTTTGTGCCCTCGCCTCCTAACCAAATACTTTGGATTTGTTATCAACTTTATATTTTTCTGATTTGCTCCCGTCCATGTGGGAGGTGCCTTCAAAAACGGCCCCCTCCTTGATTATGAAGAGAGCTGTTTTTACATTCCCGAAGACTCTCCCAGGCGGATAAATTTCAATTCTCTCCTTTACTTCGATCTGTCCGCGGACGTCTCCACTTACGACTATGTTATCGACGTTTATATCTGCTTCGATGTGTGCGCCTTCGCCCACGACTAAAGTACCCCCTCCAAATATGGCGCCATGGAAGTCACCATCTATCCGGACCATGCCGCTGAATATTAATTTCCCATTAAATTCTGCGCCTTTTCCGAGAAAAGCCTTGACATCTTCTTCTTTTTTCTTGCTTGTCATCGAAGAATCCCTCATGTGTTGATTCTTACTATTAATATAAAAGGATTCGAGGGTTCAAGTGTTTGAACCATTCACTTGAATCCTTGACCCCCCGATCCCTTGAACCCTGAAAGTGTTATCAACTTTCTCGGAGATGAACCACATAATGTTTATGGATGGAGAATAAACCTCCTCATGCTGACATTCAGCAACAATCCCATGGCTGTCATAAGGACAACCATAGAAGAGCCCCCGTAGCTTAAGAATGGCAGAGGGATACCGACGACTGGTAGCATGCCTAATACCATACCGATATTTATGAATACCTCCCAGAAGAGAAGCGCTGTTATGCCAAAGGATAAGAGCAACCCCAGGAGATCCCTTGAATTCATGGCAATTTTCAAACACCACAATATTAATACGAGGAACATGATCATCAGAATAATTCCTCCCAGGAATCCCCATTCTTCAGCAAAAACGGAGAACACAAAATCTGTTTGCTGCACGGGGAGAAATTTCAATTGCGTCTGGGTTCCCTTCATGTATCCTTTGCCGAAGATGCCGCCGGATCCGACGGCAATTATCGACTGGAGGATATGATAGCCTGCACCAAGGGGATCATTTTCCGGGTTGAAAAAAGTCATAATCCTTTCCTTTTGATAATCTTTTAAAATAAACCAGGAAAAGGGAACCAATACGAGGCCGCCACTGACGGCCAGGAGCAGAGATCTCCCTTTTATACCGATAAAAAGGCATACGGATGCAGCGATGAACATTAGCATTAACGCAGTTCCGAGGTCAGGTTGTTTCAAGATAAAGAGAAAAGGAATCAATACGATAAAAAAGGGGATAAGCAGCTCTTTCAGACTGTAACTTCTTTCTGTCATGTGGTCGTCAAAATATTTTGCGAGGGCGATGATGATTGTCAATTTTACCAACTCTGAAGGTTGGAAAAAAAATCCTCCTAACACAATCCAGCGTTGAGACCCATGGGTAGCATACCCGTATAGCGCAACGAGGAGAAGGAGCAGGATAGAGATTGCATAAAAGACATAGGCAAAGCGACAGATGAATCGGTAGTCAATACAGATAATGACTCCTATAATCATAAGACCGAGAACGATCCATTGAAGCTGTTTGATGTAAAGTGTCTCCTGTCTTAAGTTTTCCAGGCTGTTACCCGCACTGTAAATATTCAAAATGCCGACAATGCTGATGACCAGAATAAGGACGAGGAGTATCCAATCAAAATTGAAGAATAAGCGGCGATCAAATTTCATCTGAAAATTCCTGCCTGTGAATGCGTGTCTGCCGCCATAAGCGGCTGGGTTTTTTTATTCTTCATATTTTTGTGTTCAAAGTAGGCATCTATGATCTTTCTCGCGATTGGGGCGGCCGCGGACCCGCCGTGACCGGCATTTTCCGCGATAACGGCGATTGCTATTTCCGGNNATTATTCTTCTTTTACTTCCTGTTTTATCATCGGGCATACTGACAACCTGGGCAGTGCCCGTTTTCCCGCACACATCCGCTTCTTTTCTCCTTAATGCGTAGCCCGTACCTCCGTTTTCGTTTACCACACCCCAGAGAGCGTGCGTCAAAATATCCATAGTCTCTTTACTCAGAGGCAAGGTGCTTTTTGGTTGCGGCTCAAATGTCTTCAAAATCCTCCCATCTGCCGTTTCGATACGCGTGACAATCCTGGGCCGATAGACAGTTCCGCCGTTGGCGAGAGCAGCATATGCGTTTACCAGCTGAATCGGTGTCACAAGATCGAAGCCTTGCCCGATAGCGATGGAAAGGGTTTCTCCCGGTTGCCATGCTTCTTTAAATCTCGACAGTTTCCATTCTTTTGTCGGAATGAGACCGCTCTTTTCACGGGGCAGATCTATCCCCGTTGCCTGGCCAAGGCCGAAGACACGGGCATATTCGGCTATTTTGTCAACCCCGACTAACTTTCCAAGGTTGTAAAAATATACATCGCAGGATTCTACAATTGCGCGATGAAGATTGACGCGACCGTGCCCGTGTTTGTTCCAGCACCTGTATTTTCTGTTGCCGAGTTCGAATGACCCGTGACAGGTGAAGCTTGTATCAGGAGTGATTAATCCTTCTTCCAAGGCAGCTGCTGCGACAAAGAGCTTATATGTGGAACCGGGAGGGTATTGACCGGAAACGGCTCTGTTCCCTAATGGGTGGGAAGTATCAGTCGAGAGCTCTTCCCAGTCATCGGAGGAAATCCCCCCGTTGAAAAGATTTGGGTCAAAAGACGGCGTGCTGACCATGGCAAGAACGTCTCCGTTGCGCGGGTCAATGACGGCAACCGCTCCGGCTTTGTCCTTCATTGCTTCCCACGCGATCCTTTGCAGAGACGCGTCAACGGAAAGAACGACATTATAGCCGGAAACCGGCTCGATTTTGCCAACTACCTTTATTTCTTTACCGAGTACATTGACTTCGACCTGTTCGGCGCCGCTTTTTCCTTTGAGGTATTGGTCTAAATGTTTCTCCAGACCGTCTTTACCTATAATATCACCGACGCTGAGACCACTGTCCGTGTCCTTTCTTAATTCCTCCGGGCTGACCTCACCCGTATAACCGATTATATGGGCCGTCATTTCTCCGGAAAGGTATTTTCGAATAGGAACAATCTCCACCATTACACCGGGAAGATTGGAGGTGTGAGTTTCAATAACCGCAAGTTTCTCAACACTGATATTTTTATCGAGTTTTACCGGTGGGAACCATCTTTTTTTTCCGAAAGAGGGTATTTCCGAAGTAAGCGCCAGGGATCTTGCAGCTAATAAATTTCTCAGTTTACCTGCTACGTCATCAATGTTTCTGGCACGGGTAGGCACAAAGATAATGTCAAAGGAAGGCTGGTTGTCAACGAGAACCTGCCCGTTGGTATCCAGTATGAGCCCCCTCAGGGGCTTGATTTTTCGCAGACGCACGCTGTTATTTTCTGATCTTTGCGTCAGCTCATCACCCCGGATGACCTGAAGATGCCACATCCTTATGATCAGAAGAGACATCATGATAGAGACGACCGCGAACGCTATCTTGAATTTTTTTCTGAATACGCCGGAATCATGTCCGTTCAGCTGTTCGTTTCGCTTCTCCACTCAAAAGTCCCTCAATCCAATAGAAAACCTTAAATAGTATGGGGCTGAAACCGCCTATAATCAATGCCTGAGGAATGAACATCTTCAATGCGTGCATGGATATATCACCGCCGTACAATAATGGGTGCAATAACGTTATTACTGTGCCCTCAATTAACGCACATATCAAGGTAAAAATCATTATAAAGGGTGACTTGCCGGGAGAAAGCCTTGTGGATGCGAGCAGAGAAATTAAAAATATCACTACATACGTGAGTGTGTAAAGGCCTGAAAGAGAACAGCTCAGGCAGTCACGCATGAAACCGATGACAAGGCTGAGGATCCCCCCTCTCGCAATATCCAATCGGAATCCGGCAAAAATAACCAGTATGAGGGACAGATCCACGCCTATTATGCCGAATAACACGATATCCGCAATCATCATCTGCAAAACGATAAGTAATAAAGACAAGACAGGCAAAGATATATAGTAGATCATTTCTTATCAGCCATATCCGATTTAACGATTATCACTTCTTCAAGGCGGGCGAAGTCGACATACGGTGCGACATCAATCTTCTGAAACAGGCCGCTGCCGGTTTTGTCCACATTTGTCACCGCTCCAATGAGTAATCCCTTAGGAAAAATACCTGAAATACCTGAAGATATAACGATATTGCCGGGGCTGACAGTTTCCGTTTTGGATACATATTTCAGAGAACATCCCCGCGACGCAGCGCCTTGAAGAATGCCTTGTATTCTGTTCTCCTGAACCAGCGCATCGATATTACTGTTCTCATCTATGAGAAGCAAAATTTTCGACACATGGGAGGATGTTTCTACAATCCTTCCCACAACTCCCCAGTCTGCGATAACCGGTAAATCGACTTTCAATCCATGAGAAGTTCCTTTGTCAATGAATATGGTCTTGACGATGGATGTCTGGTCTCTGCCTATGACCCTCGCAACGATTGTAGGGTAATCAACTTTTTCCTTAAGTGTGAGGAGCTTCTGCAAACGAATCCCTTCAAGGAACCCTTCCCGGTAATGAACTAGATCCTGTGTCAAAGATGAGTTTTCCTGTCTCAGTCGTCTGTTCTCGTCTTCAATTCCAACAAGAAAAATGTACCGTTTCCATGCCTCGTCAATCCCTCTGAAAGAAGTGCTTATTATATTTGCCAGTGGAGCGGCAGTTTCCAGGACGAGCTTTCTAAAAAAACCGACACTGGCTGGCTGTTTTACACTATATGATAAAATGACGAGGGACATTATTACCAAAAGGCATGCTATTATAATTTGCCGATGTTTCTTAGGAAATAACATTTTGGTGGGTTGCTTCACTTTTTGAGATGTGCGCGGGGTTTCACCTTCTGAGAATAAATAATTATAGCATAAAGCATTCTATAAAGTCTCTGTGGGGGCACATTCTCCCCTCTTCGCTCAGGGAGATTATCTTTCAAAAAGGCCCCGACGACATGTCCTCGATGCATCATGAAAATGGTGAAATCTTTTCCAAGGCTCCATCATGGCGGTTCCGAAAGGGATTACACTATACCTGGACTGTAACCTCTCTTAACACTTCTATGTGATCCAGGGCCATGCCTGCTCCTCTGGCCACTACTGTAAGGGGATCATCCGCGATAGTAATGGGCAGTCCTGTTTCCTCTCGTATGCGTATGTCAAGATTTGTCAAAAGGGCTCCTCCACCGGTGAGGACTATGCCCCTGTCGACAATATCTCCCGCTAATTCAGGCGGGGCATTATCCAGGGCATCTTTTATGGCGTCTATGATGATGCTTATTGGTTCCATAATGGCCTCCCGAACCTCTTCGGAGTTTATTTCGACTATCTTCGGAATGCCTGTAATAAGGTTCCTTCCCTTGACATCGAGTTTCCGTAACTCCCCATCCGGATACGCACAGCCGATAGTCATTTTTATGATCTCCGCTGATCGCTCCCCTATGAGAAGGTTAAATTTTCTCTTCATATACTGGACTATCTCTTCGTCCATTCTATCGCCCGCGACCCTCACGGATTTCGAGTACACAATCCCTGCAAGGGATATCACGGCAACTTCCGTGGTTCCACCGCCTATATCTACAACCATGGAACTTGTCGGTTCCATTACGGGTAATCCGGCGCCGATCGCTGCCGCCATAGG
>JAFNGM010000099.1 GCA_017885225.1 Syntrophaceae bacterium
ATTGATACCTACGTGAAAACAAAAAGCTGATATTTTAAAAATTCGAAAAATAAAGGGCCGGGATAGTTATTCCGGCCTTTTTTTACCAATAAGTATTATGGTCCAGGACTTTGCCTTCATGTTTCCGATTGACAAATTATTATTTTCTCCTATATTTAAATAGAATACTTGTTCATTTTTTTCTTATCTCATCCTTTCCATATGTATGGTGTTACTCCTGTCTGCCGGTGACCACCTGCATGCCGCATGTTCCGTCCCCTTTCATATTCTCATTTCCCCATCATTTCAGGAAGTGTGAGTGTAAAGAGATTTATGCGGAACTTCGACTGAGAATATGTTAGAAGAAACAGGAGATTGATGCGGAGAATGGACGGCATGAGTCATTGATGAAAAACGGAGACCATACTTTATTGGACGATGAAGGAAACATGATATGAAAAAATTATACTTATCGAATATTGACCGTAAGATCGGTGGTGTGTGCGGAGGCATTGGGGAATATTTTGAAAAAGATCCTACTCTGATAAGGATCCTCTTTATACTGGCTATTCTCTTTTCTTTTGGATTCGGTGTTCTCGCCTATCTGGCAATGTGGCTCATTGTGCCGAAGAAGCCTGAAGCATAAAACCGCTCTCCCGAGCGGGAGTGTTTGAAGGGATTGCGAAAATGTCCAAGCCGAAAATCGTTTTTATGGGAACACCGGAGTTCTCCGTTCCCTCCCTTGAGATTTTAATGAGAAATAACTATCCCCTTGCCGCGGTGGTAACCCAGCCCGACAGACCCAGAGGCAGGGGACGCCACATGGTCCCGTCCCCGGTAAAAGCATGTGCCCAAAGCCATCGCCTCACAATTTTGCAGCCGGAGCGGGTGCGGAACAGCGAATTCATCGAACACCTCAGGACGCTTTGTCCGGATATTATTGTCGTCGCGGCTTTTGGCCAGATACTTCCCCGGGAAATTATAGAACTCACCCCAAAGGGATGCGTAAATGTACATCCGTCTCTCCTTCCGAAATACAGAGGCGCAGCGCCTGTCAACTGGACGATTATCCGGGGAGAAACAAAAACCGGTGTAACCATCATGCTGATGGATGAAGGCACGGATACTGGTGATATTCTTATGCAGGAAGAAACGCTGCTTGCTCCCGAGGAGACATCCGGCGAACTCCATGACCGGATAGCGGGAATGGGAGCCGATCTTCTCATCAAGTCCATAGAGATGATAGCAACCGATACTATCACAAGGACTCCTCAGGACCCCTCTCTTGCCACATACGCTCCCCGGCTAAAAAAGGAGGACGGTCTTATTCGATGGGATTCCGAAGTCCATCACATCGTCAATCTCATTAGAGGATTATCGCCCGTGCCCGGCGCATATTCCCTCTTGAAAGGGAAGATGCTGAAAATATTTTCTGCAACGGGAGAAGAAGCATTGATGAAGGATATGCCGGGAACAGTAGCCAGGGAAACAGAGAAGGGCCTCCCCGTTGCCGCAAAGAATGGTTACATCTATCTGCAGGAGGTTCAGATGGAAAATAAGAAGAGGATGCCTGTCCACGATTTCCTGAGAGGTTTTCGCATATCTCACGGGGATATTCTTCGCTAACTACATGGTCATGAAAACGCCCCGCCACCTTGCCATTGAAATTCTGAATCGCGTGGAGGAACACGATGCATTTGCCGAACCTCTGCTGGATGACTGCCTTTCAAGAAATCAACAAATAAATATTCATGACAAAAGATTGATCACCCAGATAGTCTACGGCACCCTGCGTATGAGGGGGCGGCTGGACTGGATTATCGATCAGTTCTACAGAGGCACCTTCGTTTCCATGGACGTAAGCATAAAAAATTTATTAAGGACAGGCATCTACCAGTTGCTCTATACGGAAAGGATTCCTGAATTTGCCATTGTCGATGAAGCTGTTGAGATATCAAAAAAGTTGCATCCGGCAGGAGCGGGGTTGGTAAACGCCATTCTGAGAAATGTCATCCGCAAGAAGGATGCCATTGTGTATCCTGAGATGGAAAAAGATCCGTCACTCCACATTTCCATAGTTCACTCTCATCCGCTCTGGCTTGTAAAGAAATGGATTGCCATGTTCGGTATCGAAGACACCGCGGCACTCTGCAGGGCAAACAATGAGATACCCCCCGTTACCCTCAGGGTGAATACGCTGAAAACCATCCGGGAAAAGGCACGAGAAGAACTTTCACGTGATGGTACTGATGTGAGGCCGAGCGTTTTTTCTCCCGACGGTCTTATTGTCTCGAATCCGGTAATGTCCATCAGGGATACGGCGCTGTTTAAGGCGGGACATATCCAGCTTCAGGATGAGGCCTCCCAATTGATTGCCCGACTGGTTGATCCCAAAGAGAGGGAAAACGTTCTTGATCTCTGTGCGGGTTCGGGGGGGAAGACGACGCACCTCGCGGCACTTATGGAAAACCGCGGCAGCATCACGGCAGTAGACATACGCAAAAAGATGCTTGAAGCCCTGAGGAAAAACGCACGGAGACTCGGTGTCACCATTGTGGATACGCAGGTGCGAGACGCCAGGCAGAAACCGGAAGAAGCCTTTCACGAAGCCTTTGACAAAATTCTTGTTGATGCTCCGTGTTCTGGTCTTGGTACGCTGAGGAGGAATCCTGAAATCAAATGGCGTTTATCCCCAGAGGATGTTACAAAATCTGCTCTGCTGCAAAAAGCCATACTGGATAACGCAGCTCCATGCGTGAAGAAAGGCGGCTCTCTCATTTACAGTACGTGCACGATGACGCCGGAAGAGAACGACGATGTTGTCAAGGAATTTATTTCCCTTCACCGCAATTTCATTTGTGTTCGTCCGCCAGATGCGGTAAATTCGCGTGTCGTCGATGACCGGGGATATTTACAATCCTCCCCGCATCGGCATGGCGCGGATGGCTTTTTCGGGGCAGTGCTGAGAAAGAAGGGATGAATTACATTGACTTCAGAATTACAAAAATGTTAGGTGGCCGTCGGAGGAAACGTATATGTTTATAAAGCAGATGCAGGTTGGTCATATGGCGGTATTTGCCTATATCGTCGGTGATCAGGAACGCGGCGAAGGGCTGGTAATTGATCCGGCGGCAAATATTGACAGGATCATCTCGGACGCCGTGAAAAACAATTTAACAATAAAATATATCGTCAATACTCACGGTCACGTGGACCATATCGCGGGCAACCTTGAAATGAAGACCAAAACGGGGGCGCAGATTATCATTCACCGTGATGATGCAGACATGCTTGTCTCCACACCGTCCACGATCTTCAGGATGTTCGGAGCTACCCAATCCCCGCCTGCCGATATTACCGTGAAAGACGGCGACACGATAGATGTGGGAAACGTATCCCTGAAGATAATACATACCCCTGGGCATTCTCCCGGCGGTATGGCCCTCTATGCACAAGGATATGTATTCACGGGAGATACCCTCTTTGTGGAAGCCGTGGGACGAACTGACCTCCCCGGAGGATCATGGTCGGTGATGCACAAGTCCATAACAGACAGACTGTGCACCCTCCCCGACAATACGAAAGTGATGCCGGGACATAATTACGGAAGGATGTCTACGTCCACCATAGGCCACGAAAAGAAGTATAATCCCTTTCTGCAATAAATGGCGGTAAAGATTTTCAACGGTACTAAGGTGATCCATGATGAGCAATGAAGGTATGATAACATCCGATTTCAAGGATTTAAAACTTTTCAATAAGGGAAAGGTGCGCGATGTGTACGAAGTGGACCGCTATCTCCTTCTTGTCGCCACAGACAGGATATCCGCATTTGACGTCATAATGCCGAATCCTATTCCTGGCAAGGGTGCCATCCTCACGAAAATGTCCGCCTTCTGGTTTCGCACAATGCAGGATATCGTCGAAAATCATCTTGTATCAACAAGCCCGCGCGATTATCCGCGAGAATGCGGACCCTATCTGGAAGATCTCAAGGGCAGGAGTATGCTCGTAAAAAAAGCGGAGCCTCTTCCCGTAGAATGTGTCGTGCGCGGCTATTTAAGCGGCTCGGGTTGGCAGGACTACCTTCAGCACAGCACCGTTTCCGGAATTAAACTTCCTGCGGGATTAAAGGAATCCGAGAAACTCGCAGATCCCCTGTTTACACCTTCCACCAAAGCACCCGCAGGCGAACATGACATGGCAATAACAAGAAAAGAAATGGATAACATCATCGGCGCTGAACGCACTAAAAAAATCATTGCCCTAAGCCTCGCCGTGTACGCACGGGCGGCCAAGATTGCCGAAGAGGCGGGTATTATTATCGCGGACACCAAAATGGAATTTGGAATGATCGAAGATCGACTGATCCTGATTGATGAACTATTAACGCCGGATTCTTCGAGATTCTGGCCAAAAGAGGACTATGAAGCGGGAAGGCCTCAAAAGAGCTTTGATAAGCAATTCCTGAGAGACTATCTCATCTCCATCAAATGGAACAAGAAACCGCCGGCTCCTGGACTTCCTGCGGAGATTATTGAAAAAACGAGAGAAAAGTACAAGGAAGCCCTGAATCGAATCGTGCCATGAACATGAGGCCCTCACAATTTTCTCTGTGTGCATACCTTAAAGTCTTGACATGATACAAAATGTTATTATTTTAAATCTCAAGATCATTCGGGCTCATCGGTTGTGAAATGTCGAAAATATTGCCCAACTATCAAGAAAAACAGCGAATTCTTTACATCGATCACAAATCAGTACGCGATCTCATTGCGTACGGAGACGCATTCCTTGAGGCAGGAAAAATGTTCGATGCTATTGAATTCTACCAGAGGGTTAATTATAGTGAGGCTCTGGAGAAAATAAAGGGCATGGCCGAACACTCGGGAGATGTGATGCTGTTTCAGCAGGTTCTGAAGCCCTTAAAACAACACGTCTCAGACGACACCTGGAATGCAATTGGCACGCGGGCTTTTGATTTGAAAAAATATTCCTTTGCCCTTCATGCTTTTGAAAAGAGTAACAACAGCACCATGGCTGAAAAAATAAAAAAAATAATGATGACAAAGGAACGCGAACAGAACGCATGAGTAAACGTTGTTATTATGAATGCCTCGGTGTCGGCCGCAGCGCGACGGAAGAGGAAATAAAGAAAAATTATCGAAAACTGGCGATGCAGTATCATCCGGACAGAAATCCCGGGGATAAAGAAGCCGAGGAAAAGTTCAAAGAAGCGGCAGAGGCGTATGAAGTCTTAAGCGATAGGGAAAAGAGAGAGATCTATGACCGTTACGGCCATGAAGGCTTGAATGGCATAGGATTCAGAGGCTTTTCCGGCTTTGACGATATTTTCACAAGTTTCAGCGATATCTTTGAGGACATCTTTGGTTTCGGATCAGGAAGATCAAGAACCAGAACCGCACAACGATCAGGAGCTGATCTTCGGTATGATATAAAAATCTCATTCATGGACGCTGCCTTCGGCATCACAACCGATATCGAATTGGCAAAAGCCGAGAGATGCTATGAATGCCGTGGATCAGGAGCAGCACCGGGAACAGCGCCGGAGACATGCAACCAGTGTCGTGGACGGGGCCAGGTAACACAATCAAGCGGCTTCTTCACCATCAGCTCCACATGTCCTCAGTGCAGGGGGCAGGGTAAAGTAATAACGAAACCGTGCATGAACTGCAGGGGAACGGGCAGATCGAGAATCACAAAAACCGTACAATTAAAAATTCCTGCCGGTGTGGAAACGGGTTCACGGTTGCGGCTTCGCGGCGAAGGTGAAGAGGGGGAATTTGAAGGTCCAAGCGGTGATCTCTACGTCTTTATCCATGTTGAACCACATGAATTCTTTCAGAGAAAAGACAATAATGTATACTGCCAGATTCTGCTTTCATTCGTCCAGGCGTCACTTGGAGCAACCATTGAAGTGATGACGCTTAACGGAACAGAAAAGCTGAAAATACCCAAAGGCACTCAGAGCGGCACCATATTTCGTCTGAAAGGAAAAGGCATCCCTCATTTAAATGGGTTCGGACGCGGCGACCAGATTATTGAGACCGTAATCAAGATACCCACAAATCTGAACAGAAAGCAGGAAGAGCTCCTCAAGGAATTTGCAAAATTGAGTGGCGAGAAGTGAGTCGTGAGGAGGATTGCCCTCGCAACCGGATCCAATCTGCTTCAACAAAAACTGACCATATCAAATCCAGGGCACGCTCTATCCATACAAATCTCCAACAAGAAAAAATGGACAATTAGCAAAACATCATTTATATATGACTACCATTGCCATCTGGTTTATTAAAGTCATGCACTGGAGCTGTAAACATGAATAAAAACATGTGCTTCATCGAGGTCCCCCCTGAAAAACTGAGATGGACATGTGATCCTGACACCTTTGGTTTTGAGAACACAGGAGAGTGCGAACAGATAAAAGGCATTATCGGCCAGGAAAGGGCTCTCTCAGCAATCCGCATGGGCCTTGAAATAGACAGCCCTGGTTATAATATTTACGCCTCCGGCCTTACGGGAACCGGGAAAACATCAACGATAAAAACTCTTCTCAGTCAACTTGAGGTAACAAGAAAAACTCCCGATGACATATGCTACGTCCATAATTTCAAAGACAGCGATATGCCCACATATATTATGCTTCCGGCGGGAATGGGCAAAAAGTTTCAAATGGAAATGGATGACCTCGTCGCTTTCTTAAAAAAAGAAATTACTAAAATTCTCGAAAGTGATGATTTTAAAAAGACTTCCGAAGAGATTATAAACACTTACAGGACAAAGCAGAAAGAAGTTATCAGGGCGTTCAATGAAAGGCTTCAGAAGGAACATCTCCAACTTGTTCAATATCAGATAGGACCATATATGAAACAGGACATCGTTCCTGTTTTCGAAGGAAAACCAATTCCCCTTGAACAAATTGAAATGCTCGCAGAACAAGATAAATTTAATGAGGAGGAACTGCACACCCTAAGAAAGAATATCGAGCAAGCCAGAATCGATTTCGATTCTGTCATGAGACACACACGGGAGCTTGAAAAAGAAATCCAGAAGGAAATAAGTGCCCTGGAGTATAAATATGGTCTGCCGGTCGTCAGTGGCGCTATCTCAGATATCCAAATAAAGTACGCAGAAAACAATGAAAAATTAGGGGAATATTTACACGACGTCCGGGAGCATATCCTCTCTAATCTGAAAACATTCAAGGAAAAAAAGGAACTCGCGAAAAATTATAAAGAAGAAAAAACCGATGAGTCAGAAGAACAAAAAGGGAAATAATTGACTGGAAAGGAGACATTATGAGCAGACAAAAGAGTTGGTTGCGGGTGTTAATCCTCGGCGCTTTCCTCATATCGGGGTGTGCGCCTCTCGTTGTGGGCGGCGCCGTTGTCAGTGCAACTTCCGGAACGTATTACTACATCAATGGGGAG
>JAFNGM010000100.1 GCA_017885225.1 Syntrophaceae bacterium
CCTGCAAGGTAAAGTTTGTCGAGGGTAAGTTCGGCTACAGGACCCATGCCCCAAAGCAGGATCCTGGAAGCGGCAATACGTGGTGGGGTCGCAATGAGAATTTTCTCCATGAACGTTCCGGAGATATGACCTAAGGCAATCTCTCGGGAAATCATGCCGTTAAGGCGCCAGTCCACAAACCCGCAGTGACCTTTCGGCGGCCGTTCATCGGAAAAGAAACCCATGGCCAGGCCTTCGCGGGCCAGAGTATCCAGTGATTCTGTCGTTATCTTGATTCTCATGAATCCCCCCTCCCTCAATCCCTCCCACCAGGGGAGGGAAGCTTAATAAAGGGAACTGGTTGTTATTTACCTAACGCTTCTTCCTTTTTACCCGCATCGGGGAAGAAGAGGGGTGAACCGTATTTATCCTCGCCGAAAGTTTTGATGATCTTCTGGACCTGTCTGGAAACCATGAAATCCGCGAACGCCTTCGCACCGGCGGCATTTACCTTCGGCCACTTATCAGGATTAACCTCTATGACATGGTAGATATTCAGGAGGATTGCATCTCCTTCCACAAGTATGTCCATTCCCAGATTTTTCTTCAGCGCCAGATAGGTACCCCTGTCCGCAAGTGTGTATGCTTTCTTCTCGGCGGCAACACTGATGGTCTGCCCCATGCCGAGCCCTGTCTGCTGATACCATTTCTGTCCCTCAGGATTTATCCCCGCCGACTTCCATACAGCTTTCTCTTTCGCATTGGTTCCGGAATTATCCCCCCGGGACATAAAAACGCTCTGTGCTTCCGCGATTTTTTTGAAGGCTTCCGTCCCGGATTTCAACCCTTTGATCCCCGCCGGATCGATCGGGGGTCCTATAATGATATAATCATTGTGCATCACCAATCGTCTGTTGACGCCATATCCCTCGGCGACTAATTTCTTTTCCGCATCCTGGGAGTGCACCAGCAGCACATCCGCTTCCCCCTTCTTGCCCATGGCCATGGCCTGACCGGAACCAACAGAGATCGTTTTTACAAAATATCCCGTCTTTTTTTCAAAAATCGGAATGAGCACATCGAGAAGACCCGTATCCTGGGTGCTCGTCGTCGTCGCGAGGATGACGTTTTTTTGTTTGGCCACAACGCTCTCTGGCGCAACGTAAAATATACACGCAATAAACAGTACTGCCGCTGCAACAACACCTATTTTTCCAAATCTTTTCATTTTTCTTCCTCCAGAAAATAACCTTTGTCTCTATTTGCTCGTCTGAATCTTTTTCCACGCATCGGAATTCGGGAAAAAGAGGGGCGCGCCATATTTGTCTTTGCCGAAATCACGGATAATCTTTTGACCTTTCTCCGGTGATGTGAGCCATGCAACAAAAATCTTTACATCCTTTGCATTCACGCGGGGAAATTTCTTTTGATTGACCGGAATCAGAGAAATATAGTTCAGAAGGGCTTCATCCCCCTCAACAAGAACTGCCAGCTTTATCTGATCCTTGATTGAGAGAAAGGTGGCCCTGTCAATCACCGTATACGCCTGCTGCTGATCCGTGTAGCGAAGGGTCGGCACATTCCCTTCGGCGCCCTTTTCATAGACTCTATACCAACTGCCGGACAGCGTGATCCCCGCCATTTTCCAGAGATCCATTTCTGCCACATGTGTCCCCGATTTGTCCCCTCGGCTGATAAAGGGCGCACCTTTTGCTGAAATCGCTTTTAAGGCTTCCGCCGCCGTCTTCAGACCTTTGATCCCCGCAGGATCTCCTGCTGGACCGACGATCACAAAGTCGTTGTACATCAGAGGAATTCTCTCCGCGCCGAAACCGTCCTTCACAAACTTTTCCTCGAGGGACTTCGCATGAACCATGACAAGATCGACATTTCCCTTCTCGGCAATTTGCAACGCCGCCCCAGTACCCGCACCGACATGCCGCACGCGAATCCCCGTTTCCTTTTCAAACTGATCCTCGAGAACACTCACAATGCCCGAATCAATAGGACCGATCGTGCTTGCCATAAGGACAAACTTACTGCTTTCTCCCATTGCGGAACCGGGAATGAGTACACACACGCACAGCAAAACAACCAATATCCATTTATTCATATAACATCTCCTTCCCACAGTAGTGTTTTTTGGGAAATTTAACTGGCAGAATAAAGAATTTTTCCTGAATCTTTAAAGTCATAACTTCCGAGCTTCTCTATCCTATTCCGGAAATCTTCTTCTCTGAGAACATCAATCAAGTTTTGAACACCCTTTTCAAAATATGTTGTTTGATCGAGGACCATGTCAAAGCTTTCCCTGGTAATAGGAATGAACGGCAGGCCCAGAATCTTGGACACCGCTCCTGTGGCAATCCCCACATCCGCGTCGCCTGACAAGACGGAAACACCCACATCGAAATGTGTATATACTTCCTGCTCGTAGCCGGAAACCGCGGCGGGCGATATGCCGAGCCGCTCTAAATGAAAATCGAAGAGGAGACGCGTCCCCGATCCCTTCTGTCTGTTCATGATCCGTATGCCCTCGTTCACGAGATCTTCAAAGCCGGCTACATGGAAGGGATTATCACGGGCAGTGACGAAACCTATCTCACGGTAAAAGAGATTGACCACCACGGCTTTAATGTCAGGCAGATATTTGGATATGTAAGGGATGTTATATACGCCACTTTGTGGATCCAGGAGATGAGACCAGGCGATATCGGTATAACCACCGTTTAACGCGGCAAGCCCTTCCAAGCTCCCGATATTTGCGGAAAAGATATACAATTCGGGGTACGATCTGCGCATACAGGCCTGAAGGATATCCAGGATGGGATCGTTGCTGCCTGCCGCCAGAAGGGCCCCGGTCACTGTTCTGATCTTCTGCCGCGCTTCCTGAAAACCCTTTACGGCACTGGTTTCTATCCACTCATCAATTAATTTTTTGGGGAAGACCCATTTGCCCGTTACCCGCGTGGCCGGTATCCGCCCCTCCCGTATAAGCGCATACGCCTGCTTTTCATGAATGCCAAGATACCGTGCGACCTCTTTTGTGTTCATCATGTCAACGGACATAAACTCCTCACGAAAGTTTTAGAAAAGAATGCATGAAGGTGAAAAGAAACGCAAGGCGTTAAACAACACACAATTAAAACTTCTTACATAAATCACGTAAAAACCACTGTCAATGAATGGCATATCTGAAAAAGAGAGCCCCAGAAAAACCGGCCGGGGCTCTTTGAAAATGGAATAGAATTAATAACGACGAGGTTAGAAGTTCAGTGTCAGTTTGTGCGTGACCATATAGTCATTATCTACCTTGTTTGCTTTACTTGTGCCTTTGAAGTAATCACCGGTCCACAGATACGCGAAGCCGACCATGTATTCCAGGTTATCGTATATCTTGTACTTGGCAGTGAGATCGAATTCGGTGCCGTATACCCTATCAACAAATCGTGGGTTCGTGGGGCTTGGGCGAAGACCATCTGAGGTCGGTTCCTCGTCGGCATACGCGTAGTACACACCAGCCCTGATATCAAGTTTCGGAATGGGCTTGTAACCGGCATAGAGACCGTAGAACCACACATTGTCCATATAATTTTGCAAGTCAGTATTTGTTGAGGTTCCATACCCTCGAAGACCGCCCATCCAGGTATAGTACTCATCACCGAACAGGATCAGACAGGGGCTGAAGACCTTGTGATGGGTGAAGTAGGAGGAAACGTTGCCCTCTTTCTCGCCTTCCGACTTCGGATCATCGCCCTGTATCCAGGCAAACATTGCGCCTACATACGCCGGTCCGAAGGTTCCCTTCACGCCGACATACGTAGCCCAGGTTTTAAGATCCACATCCGGGGTGGTTACACCACTTTCATAGTCAGCATAACTGCCGCCACCATATAAAACTTCCGCCTCCACATAGATCGGCCCAAAGGTCGCCTTCACGTAGGGGTTGACAAAATAAGCTTTCGTGCTCACATTACTTGCATCTCTTCTCGACGAATCATTGAAATACTGTATCAGAAGACCCGCATCTCCGCCCTGAAATTTCTGGATGACAGCGAGATCATAGGTATTTTTATCGCCATCGGTGGCTAAACCCTGGTTTGTTGGTGAAACCGTCGGAGTCGAAGTGTTCTCTCGAGTCTGTTCCATCGCAGCGATAATGGTGGTATTCCCAATGGGCAACATATACTTGATGCCCGGCCTCGTCCAGTTCGAATCACCGAAACTCGTACCAAAGGCATCAAAATCCTGATACCCGACCAGGAACCGGCCTATGGCCGTGTTGAAATCGACATATACCTGCTCGAATTCGATGTTTTCCTGCTCCCGTGAACCGCTGGCACCCAGACTCGTACGATTTACCGAATCATAGTTCGGGTGTCCACCCCACGTATTATCGCCCCACTTCTTTTCCAGGGCGTCAAACCTGGTGACGAGGGAGAGGCCTTCGGCAACCTTGAATTCCGTCTTTACTCTCAACCGCTGTGCGATAAATGCCGTAGAGCCGTCACCGGCGGCATTATCCTTCAGGGAGCGGTTGTTGTCATATATGCCCTGCACGTAGTACGAACCGCTGAATTTCACATCCAGCGCCACTGCGGGCATGGCAAAGGCCATGATAAGCCCCATGGTAAGCAATACTAACCAAAACTTCCTCATTTGTTCCTCCTGTTACGCGGTGTTGTAAAATTGATCTTTCCGGGCATGTATGTTGAAAGATCATCTTTTAAATAAAACCCCATTCATTTCGGCTCATCGGATTTCCTCCAGGCCTTGTTCCAATGAACCCCTCCGTTCACCCCCTTTCCCTAAGAATATTTGTGCGGCGAGACGCCCGGCCGCCTTGCGGTCTTCAATATTTGTGCAAATACATTTAGATACCCTGGATAGCCTATTACCAGAATATAACCGCAAATACAAGAATAAAATAACATAAAATTACTTATTCCTACTTAATATATCAAATATATCTTATCTATGTTAATGTAATTTCAAACCTTGTAATATCGTTACAAGACATGTATTAAACATGCTAAATTCCCACACACCGCGATAGATATAATGCGTCAGGTTATTTTATGAAAAAACTCTCCAGAATAGTAATTNNNCCTATCTCGCACAAATGGTACAGAAAGAAAGAGCAAAAAACCCTGAGGGAACGTTATTGCTCTCAGCCGGAGACATGTTCCAGGGAACGCCTGTTTCCAATCTATTCAATGGAAAGCCGGTTATAGAGGTGATGAATTATCTGAGTTTCGATGCTATGGCTATCGGAAACCATGAATTCGACTGGGGAATGGATGCGTTTCAAAATCTTCTTGTGTCCTCACGTTTCCCTTTCCTGTCCGCCAATATTAAAGACCGAAGCGGGCACTATCTTCCCGGGGTAAAGCCATTTATTATGGTCTCAAAAAAGAATCTAAAAATCGCCATTATCGGCATTACCACACCGGAAGTCATGTACAGCACGAAACCAGGCAACATCGAGGGGTTCAAAGTTCACAGGCCCGAAAATATCCTCCCCGAACTGATAAAAACAGTGAAGGAAGAAGGGGCTCATATAATCATCGTGCTCTCACATTTGGGATTGGATGCCGATAGAGAGCTCGCCCAGCGTGTTCCCGGCATTCACGTAATCGTGGGAGGACACAGTCATACGGCGATAAAAAAGCCCGTAATCATCGGGGATACGATCATTCTCCAGGCAGGGCACTACGGATTCTATCTGGGGGTCTTTGAATTAAGCGTGGATACCGGCACGGGCAAAATCGTAGACTTCACAAAAAGCAGGGTTCTCAAAAAAGTATTGGCCGGACCGGACATGCCATACGATGAAGTTGCCGCCGGCATCGTGAATACCTATCACGATCAGATAAAGGAGAAATTTGCTGAAGTCGTCGGAGAAACATCGGTAGATCTGAAAAGACGCTATCAGCGTGAATCAAACATTGGCAATCTTATATGCGACACCATGAGAGAGGAAACGAATGCCGACATCGCTTTTTTTAACAGCGGGGGAATAAGAATGGATATCCCAAAAGGCAAGATTACTCTGGAGCAGGTCTTTACGCTTCTACCGTTCGATAATAACCTGGTGACCATGAATCTCTCGGGAGCGCAGATCCTGGAAATTCTGGAATATAACGCACGGATGGAACAGGGATTCCTGCAGGCGTCGGGGATAAAAATCCACTATGATGTATCAGAACCGGTAGGTTCCAGGGTTAAAGAAGTGTATATATGGGGGAAACCTTTAACCAAGGAAAAAACGTACACCGTCACAACAATCGATTTTCTTGCTGCCGGTGGAGATGCGTTTAAAACCTTTAAGGACGGGAAAAATCTTCTCTACGGAACAAACCTGCGTGATTTATTCGTATCCTATCTCAAAAAGAACTCTCCCGTCGCCCCTCATATAGAGGGGAGAATCATCTTCAACACGGAAAGAAAAACGTCAAAGCTTTATGATAAGCGAATGGATTTTCCCCGTATCAACCTCTTTGATGTGCAGCCTGCGTTCTACAGCATTCTTCGCTTCACCGGGGAAGAATATAAATCCTCTTGCCTGAACACCGGTATCGCGTAATCCTTTTCTGTTCATTATAACGACTCATTTTACACGACTAATTTTACATATTGACATTCAGAAGTGCATTCTTTATTCTGCTTCACGGAACAGAACGAGCGAAGGGAAACCAGGCTTTTATATGAAAAAAAAGAACGTCCTTATCCTGAAGTCGAAGACAGAAATCAGCCGTCGCGTCCAGGAGCTGGCAAATGAAATAAAAAGTGTTATGCCCAGAGATACATTTACCGTCGTCGGTGTCCTCGATGATGCGTTCATATTCCTGGCTGACCTCATACGAGCGCTGAATTCCCCCTTGCATTGCCATTTCATGAGAATAACACGCGAAGAACATGACGATCAGATTGACGTAATAGTCGCGAGCGAATTCAATCCCCGGGGGCTTGACATTTTACTCGTGGCTGCTGTCGCCGATACGGGCATAACTTTAGATTACGCCGCCAGAGCCCTGAGCGAGGGTGGGGCTAAATCTGTCAGGACGTGTGTTCTCCTTAACAAACCCGATAAAAGGCGCGTCGATATAACGCCGAACTTTGTGGCGTTCGAGACCTCTGAACAGCATGTTTTCGGTTACGGCCTCGGGCTGCAAAATCAATTTCGGCAGCTTCCTTACCTGGCTGTTATCGGGCATTAAATTAATTCTCTTTTTACAATCTCGCCGCTCCTCGCGATTACAACCTTTTCCATAGGAACATTTTTACCCGCTTTTTCCATTCCCTTTTTTATCATGACAGGAAGCCCCTGGCAGCACGGAACTTCCATCACAAGCACGCTCACGCTTCTGATCTCAGCAGCACGAAAAATATCGGCAAATTTATTACTATACAAATTCGCATCATCGAATTTCGGGCATCCGACAAGGACAACCTTACCTTTCAGGAAATCCTCGTGAAACCGAGGATATGCAACAGGAGTACAATCAGCTGCAATTAGAAGATCAGCGTTCTTGAGAAAAGGAGCGGTTGACGGCACAAGCCTGATTTGCACCGGCCAGTGGGAAAGAGCCGACATGGCGCGTGTCTGTACGACAGGTTCATTGGCACGAGCACATGGTTGCGCCGGCATAAAACTCTGGATCAGCGCGGACGGGCACCCGCAGGCCATCGCCGGCGGTTCTGAAGCATGGTTAACTTCCTTTGATTTTATATGTTTTTCCACAGATACCTCATCAAACTCTTCCGCATCGCGCTCAACCATTGTGAGAGCGCCTCTGGGACATTCGCCAAGGCATGCCCCGAGACCATCACAATACTTATCGGCCACCAGTTTAGCTTTGCCGTCTATAATCTGAATGGCACCTTCGGCACATGAAGGAACACAGAATCCACATCCATCACACTTTTCCTCATTAATCTGAATTATTTTTCTTTTTACTTTCATTGGTTTTTCCCTTCCCTTGCGAATTTGATAGTAATATAATTCCTCTGATTCTCCTTCGCATTGACTAAAGTCAAAACATTGCATTTCTTTTTGCTCTGCCTCTCTTTTGGACAGCAATGTCCATGGCACAATGCGTCTTCATTAAATGGTATCCACCATGCATAGCTCATATCTGAGTTCATATGCCGGTCCTGACATTTTTCATTTGACAAGCATACTATATCATTGTACGCAATCTGAAATGGCTGGGCATACTCGTCATAAAATCTCACTAAAAAATATTATTTTCCTTCGCGATAATCACGCATATAGGTAAATACGGTGTCTCTGAAATCGTCACAACCAGTACTGTTTGAGGATCACCGCCCGTGGGGCTACTATCAAGTTCTTTCCGATGAGCCGGACCATAAAGTAAAAAGAATCGTCGTGTATCCGGGACAACGACTCAGCCTCCAGCGTCATCACCGCAGGATGGAGCACTGGCACATCATCCAGGGCTGTGCGTTTGTTACCGTGAACAATAGCGAGATTCCCGTGTGCGCCGGTGAGTCTATTGATATACCCCAGGGAGCGTGGCACCGGATAAAGAATTCCGGACAGCATAATGTGGTTTTCATCGAAGTCCAAAGGGGAGAATACTTCGGCGAGGACGATATTGAACGATTAGAGGATGATTACGGTCGGACTTAAAGAGTTCCTCATCAAAACTTGTGAAAGGACGAGGGACGGCATACAGATATATGATAGATATTATTGACGTTTTGTTTACAAGACAGAAATAATAATAGAACACGAGATAGAATGCACCATTTTTTTTGTCATAATATATGATAGATTTATCTTGACAAGGTAAAAAAATGGAGTATCTTGCCAGCCATAAAGGAATGGGTTTAACCCAGCAATTGAAAATTTTTGAAAGGAGGTAATACGTTGATGAAGAAGGTGTTTGCTTTAATCCTTTCGGTACTGATGTTGATAGCTTTTTCGTTTGCAATTGTTGGCTGTCCGTCTGCACCAGAAAAGAAACCTGCAGAGCCAGCTAAGAAAGAAGCAGCGGCTCCGGCACCAGCACCTGGAGCACCTGGGGCGCCTGGAGCACCTGGAGCACCTGGANNCAGCGCCTGCAAAACCAGCGGCAAAGTAATATCTATACTAAGATCTTAAAAAAAAACAACCGGGCACCTTATAAAAGTGCTCGGTTTGTTTTTTTTTAAGAGAACAATTAATTTTTACAGACAGTTTTACGCAAAGTATCCCAGAGACTTCCGGAAGATATCGCCT
>JAFNGM010000101.1 GCA_017885225.1 Syntrophaceae bacterium
CATGTGTTCTCTGCAGGAAACCTCTCCCGTCTTCGATAAGAACCCGGGTATTGCGCGAACTGTATACGTTTCCGCTGAATGTGCCGTAGGGTCCCTGCATCAGATGAACAATATCGCTGTTCATTTCCACTACGGATATGTTCTTCGCCTCATGGGAGCGGGCGTTGAGAATTTCCGTTCCGGAGCCGCCGCCGATAATAAGCACCTCGGGATGATCCAAGAGCGAGTAGGCAAGCGCGTTGGTCCTGTAATTCATAACGCGAATGTCATTCACATTGCCGGTAAACTCATTGATGGCGCCCACAGTGTTTCCGTCCAGAAAGAGACCCTTCTGGCGCGGCAACGGATATGGACAATTTAGGCTCAGGTCGGGGAGATAATGATAGGCAGGGCTGGAAAGTACCGTAGCCAGACCCAGGGGGCCGAAGATCTCAATCTCTTTTTTTGCGTCCGTGAGGTTTTCGGCCTGAGCGAGATCTTTGAAAGCGCTCATAGGGAGCGGTAAAAAGCGGAGCAAAAATACATAGAGAATTATCAACGCAATTCCCGCGACGCAGATAACTCCCTGATGGATGCGTCTTGTGCATCCGCCTGTGGCTGCGCACAGTGCGACCAGCGAAATGACGAACATGATTCCGTAGGGACTGACATGGAAAAAGAAAAGCACGACGATCAAGCTTCCGAGACCGGAACCAGTGAGATTAGCGAAGTATATTTTATGAATGTGATCGGGAGTGGCGACAAAGCTTATGCCGATACACAGGGCGCCGAGAAAAAACGGGACAAAGATTGAAAGGCTAAGGTAAAGGAGATTGATGATTTCTTGCGAATGCCAGATAATCATCAGCGGATTGAAAGAAATGAGCCGGTTCAAATAGATATTCATCCAGATCGACACGACAAGCAGGAGGGGACTGGTAAAAAGCACGAAGGGAAGGCGGTTGATCAGTTTCCGTTTGAAAAGAACAATGCATGTGCCGCTCGCCCCGAAGCCGAGGAGGGCGATGCTGATGATGAGGTACGCGAAATGGTACCAGTATTGAATGGAGAACAGCTTAATCAGGAGGATCTGGTAGGAAATAAGGGCGGCGGATATGAGGAAGACGGAAAACTGAATGCGCGCGAATGGGAGAGAGGAGGCCATATGTTAATCATGCTTGCCGGTCAGGGGGACGAAACGTACCGGTATCAAGTTTCTCGTAGTTATGATACCGTCCTTGCCCTTACTTATCAGAATAAGATTCTGCACCATGAAAGAACCCCCTACCGGAATGACCATTCTGCCGTTGCTCTTCAGCTGTTCCAGGAGGGGCGGAGGAATATGGCCGGCTGCCGCGGTAACGATGATAGCGTCAAAAGGGGCATGTGTGGTCCAACCGTAGTAGCCGTCACCAATACCGGCGTCCACATTGGTATAACCCAAATCTTTCAGGCGGACTGCGGCAGATTTTGCCAGTTCAGGGATGATCTCAATAGTGTAGACCTTTTTTACGAGAGGAGAGAGGATTGCCGCCTGGTAGCCTGATCCCGTACCGACTTCCAACACCGTACTGTTCTTATTCAGATTCAGCACCTCCGTCATATACGCTACGATGTACGGCTGGGATATGGTTTGTCCATATCCGATGGGCAGGGGGTTATCATCGTAGGCTCTTGTGATATACTTATCAGGGACGAATTTATGGCGAGGAACAGACATCATCGCCTCGATCACGCGACGGTCTGATATGCCCCTTTCCGCGATCTGATTTTTCACCATGGAGGTTCTCTCGTAGAGAAACTCCGCGTCATCAGCCTTTGCTGCAAAGGCTTCGGGGCCGACGAGCTGGATCGATGCAATGATAAGGGTGATGAATGCAGCGAGACAACCAAGGAGGATTTTAGCGGGTTTTTCGGTCAATATCTTTGTCATGTGCAATCAGTCTCCATAGCGAGAAATCTTCATTATAGTACGCTATGCAGGAAAGATATCTCACTTCGGTCGATATGACACCGAACCCAAGCAGGGAAACACTAAGTCAGTGCGTTATTACAGACAACAACGTTAAGAAGAGTAGCTTCAATAGAGAATACAGGAGAAGCTGTGTCTCTGGTTACGGCGGCATGCGTGATTTAAACACTGAATCAAAACACAAATACAGCGGCAGCGACGACTGTAGTATAACCCCCATTTCTCACTATTGCAGACTGGGTCACATTACGTGTTCTGACTATCTTGCCGCTGATTTTAAATATCTCTTTCTTGTCGTCCCAGCTTTCATCGACATTGAAATCAATACCCAGAGTGGATGCCAGCATCGCGGCAGCGAGGTCTTCGGCATAGTCCCCGGCCTGCTTTTCCGTTTGACCGAATGCGTGATGTTCGCTGATATACCCATACGATGATTTATTTGCCGGGATGGCACAACCCACGGAAGCGGCCAGTAGTCGCTTGGGTTCATTACTGCAGCAACGGCTCAAGACGCAGAAGGTCAATCCGCCTGGCACAAGGTCTTTCAGCCCCTGGGTTTTCGAGATCATTTTNNGCATCTCTGAGGGCGCGCTCAAAGGAATGTAATTCGTCCTTGTGAGTACCGGCCCCCTTGGTAAAAAAAATCTTTGTGGGAACAAAATATTTCACGTCTCCACCTCCCTAAAAATCATTGTCCCCATATCTCGATGAGAGCCGTCAGGGTATTGTTATAGTACTTTCGTAACAGATAACAGTTTAGGATAACCAAGAGCTATTGGTCGTCTCATTATCAGCTTGTTGTTTCTATGTCAATGAAACCTTTGAAAGAAGTCTCTCTTCGAGGTGTAAGACCCTCAGAATCAAAGAATTATTATTAAATTTAAGCAGTTATTGATGTGCGTTCGGAAATTTCTAAGAGCTTTGAAATAGTGTTCAAAGCTCTTAGAAATTTATTTCGTTGATTCTTTTTTCAGCGTGACAAAGAAGGTCGTTTCCCCTCTCTTGATTAACAACAGAATCGTTTCTTCCTGAGAATCTTTCGTCATTTCGTTGAGAAAATCTTTGATGGAGAAAATTTTTACCTTATTGATCTGGAGAATAATATCCTGGGCTTTCAATCCGGCGTCATCGGAAGGGCTTCCCTCCCGAACCTGGGTGATAATAACCCCGTATTTATCGGAAAACCCGAAATGTCTGGCCATCTCGGGGGTAATATCCTGGACGGTCATGCCGTAGTGTTCGCCAATTTTGCCTTTGCGGGCGATCTCTTTCTCTTCCTTTCGTTCACCGATGATGACGTCAATCTTTTTTTCCTGGCCATCGCGGATTAATTTCACAGGGGCCTTCTCTCCTGCTTTCAACGCGGCAACAATTCTCAATAAATCCTTGGTATTCTGGATTTTTTTCCCGGCGATTTCTATAATGATGTCACCTGTTTTTACACCTGCTTTGTCTGCGGGGTCCCCCTCAAATACCTGACCCACGAGGGCGCCTTTTACATTTTTCAGCTTCATAGTTGCGGCAATGTCATCGGTGATATCCTGGACGGAAATCCCCAGCCAGCCGCGGCTCACACTGCCCTTTGCCTTGAGATCATCGAGAATGCTCTTTGCCGTGTTGATAGGAATGGCAAAACCGATCCCGTGTGCCTGAGCAACAATGGCGGTATTGATACCGATGACTTCTCCTTCGAGGTTGAAAAGAGGACCGCCGCTGTTGCCGGGATTTATGGAAGCATCCGTTTGAATGAAATTATCATACGGGCCCGAACCTATGACACGTCCCTTGGCGCTTACGATTCCCGCGGTGACCGTATGTTCCAGCCCATAGGGGTTGCCGATGGCAAAAATCCAATCACCAATGCGTAATTTATCTGAGTTGCCAAGCTTCACCACGGGCAGGCTGTTGTCCGGATTAATTTTTATCAGGGCGATATCGGTAGAGGGGTCTTTGCCTTTCACTTCCGCATCGTATTCTTTGCCAGTCGCAAGCTTGACCCTGATCTTGGTAGCCTTCTCCACAACATGGTTGTTGGTGAAGATGTAACCGTCGCTGGAAATGATGAATCCTGATCCGAGGCTCTGCTGTTTGAAGTCCCTTTCCGGCGAATTTTCAAAAAATCTTTTGAAAAAGTCATCCTCGCCGAAAAATCTCGGGTAGGGCATGCGTTGACCAAAAGGATGACCCGGGCGACCTTTAGTAATGGTTGTCGTCCTTATATTGACCACGCTGGGACTCAATGTATCCACGAGGTCAGCAAGAGACGCCGGTGCTCCCGCGAGCTTTCCCGCAGGAGCAGCAAAGGCCATATCTGCATCCGTTTCCCCAGGATAGAACGTAACATGTGCCGGATATAGAGAGAAGAGAAAAACTACAAGGGGAATCAAAAACAAAAATATTTTAGGTCTGTTTACCATGATTCTTTATTGAACCTCCCTGCAATAAAAATCTTGATAATGATGAAACGAAACCACATGAAGGACAAATAAATGTAAACTGGGGGACCGTGTCCCCCAGTTTTACTCACCATAACGAATGTAGAATGGGTTTGCCTTGAAAGATATTTTCCCCCTTCATTTCAAGCCGATTACCTATCGGCTTTCACACCCCTCATGTGCCGCCGTAGCCGATTGTAACTTTTTTTCCTTCCACAATGACGGGAACCTGCCGAGCGCCGCCGGAGAGTTTGAGCATCTCCTGTAATTTCGACGCATCGGATTTCACGTCTATGTAAGTTGCCTTTTTACCATATGCCGACCTGGCATCATCTGTGTAGGCTCACCCCGCCTTTCCGTAAATAATAATCTCGTCTGCCATGATTCTTTCTCCCTCATTACATTTCAGTCAGAGTAGACAAACCTCTTTCGCCAACCAGAATGATCTCCGTATGGGTGAGACGGGTGGCGATAACTTTGGCAACGGCGTGCATGAATTTAAACCCCAGGGCTTTGTCTGCATTGAGCATTTCCCTTAATTTCGCGGCGTCTAAAGAGAGCAGTTTCGATTCGTCAATACATCGGGCGCCCAATCTGTATATATAGGGTTCCACAACTGCCGACCATCCCATGGCTTCGCCCTTCGTGACAATATCCACGGTGACCTGCATTGGGGGCCTGTGTGGTCCTACGTACGTATCCATGACCATCAGGACCTTTCCCTCTACCAGCAGCAAGAGAGCTTTTGCCGGATCCCCCTTTTTCCATACCTGGACACCGGCTTTATACGTATCTTCCGTGGCAACAGCCGCAAATTTCTTTAACTCTTCATCACTAAACCCTTTAAAAAACGCGAATTGCTTTAAGAGATCTACCGAAATCATGTGTCAATCCCTCCTTTCTGAAATGAGATACAAGTTCTGGAGCGTTTATCTTCTCGCCGCCTCTTTAATTTTATAATAACAATATTTTATGGGTAATGCCATAAAAAAATTATCATATGAAAGGCTTTGCGAAAATATCCGGAAGGGTACATAAAAGTATTGCGCTTGTGAAAAAAAATGCCTAAAATGACAATAGCGTTTGCATAGTTATGGAATGATGCAGGGAGGAGTTTTTTCGTTAATGGTAAAAGCTGCTGTTGTTTTTTCCTTCTCTATAACAAGATCGTATAAAAGATGTCTGTGTACATTCGTTTCGCTTTTCCTTGTTCTTCTTGTATGCGGGTGCGCAAGCGTCCCCGAGACAATCAGGGATATACAGAATCTCACACAGGATCACATGTCGTACATCGATAAATCTTCCTCCGAACGGGAGCTTGTCACCGCGGATGACCAGAAAAAAATGGATGATCATTATAACTCTCAGTATTTTGGACCATGGCATCGGGACAAGCCTTATTATCAGATAGATATTGTCGAGAGGGCATTCAAAAAATACAGAAAGAATTTAGGATATGGTGAAAGTGGCAGAAAACTAAGGAAATCCTGGCTGAAGGCGTTGATTGCCAGCGCCGACCTGGAACACTATCCGAACAGTGGCCTTACCGCCATCACGATAGGGAGTGCGGATGTGCGGGTTATGCCGACCCATAAGCCCCGCTTTTTCGATGCGAGCTATTCCCACAACGGGTATCCTTTCGATACCCTGCAGGAGTCGTCTATTGCTCCTAATACCCCCTTGTACATATCCCATGTCGCAAAGGATAAGGACTGGGTGCTCGTCGAAACTCCCTATGTAGTAGGCTGGATGTCAGTAAGGAGTATCGCTTTTGTCGACAGCGATTTCATCAAAGCATGGGAAACAGGACAGTACGCGGTGTTCATTAAGGATAAAATTCCTCTCTACGATGCTGAAGGGCGTTATCTTTTCAGGGTTCCACTGGGGGCGATGTTTCCTAAAGTCGGGGAGGACGAAAAAACCATAACGCTGCGTGTGGCCCTGGCGGATGATAATGGGAAGGCGCGCATGAGAACCGCGGTAGTATCGAAGGATGCGGCAACGGCGAAACCCTTGAAGTTGGCGCATTTCAATATTGCGAAAATAGCGAACGAACTCATCAATGAGCCTTATGGCTGGGGGGGGTTGTATCAGAACAGAGACTGTTCAGCCCTGATCAAGGATATATTCGCTCCCTTCGGCATCTGGTTGCCAAGGAACTCCACTGACCAGGCTCACGAGGGGGGCACATTCATAGACCTCCAGAACCTTTCTCCGGCAGAGAAAGAAGCGATGATCATGAAGCAAGGTATGCCCTATCTTACCTTACTATGGCGCAGGGGACATATTATGCTCTACGTGGGGAATTATCAAGGAAAACCACTCATTTTTCACAACATATGGAGTGTCAGAACGCAGGATTTACTGGGCAGGGTAGGCAGAAAAATAGTAGGCCATGCGGCAATTACAACCCTCAATCCGGGATTGGAATTCCGGAATGATGATACTCCCCGAAACAATTATGTGAACAGTATTCTGGGTATGACCATTTTAATAAATCCAAACAATCCGCAACACCCCCACCCGTCCCTTCCCCCGCGAGAGGGAGGAAAACAGGAAGAGGTTTTCAGAAATGAGGTGCAAGAATGAGAGGTCTTGATGCAATTTTTTCTCCTGAATCAGTGGCCATTGTGGGGGCTTCGAACACCCCGGGGAAGGTAGGACATGACATATTCGCCAACATCTTGAGCGGTCACTATCAGGGTACACTGTATCCGGTCAATCCCAAGGCCCGGTCAATCCTCAGTGTCAAGGCGTACCCTTCGATCACGGAAATACCTGACAGCATAGATCTGGCAATCATTATTCTCCCGCCCATGGCTTCCCTCGCGGCGATAGAGGAGGGGATACGAAAAGGGATAAAGGGGTTTGTCATTGTATCTGCGGGTTTTCGGGAAGTCGGCGGAGAAGGTCTTGAGATCGAGAACAGGATCGTTGCCCTTTGCAAAGAAGCAGAGGTGCGACTCGTGGGTCCCAACTGCCTCGGCGTCATCAATCCTCTTCCCACGGTCAGTTTAAATGCCAGTTTCTCTCCCCGCATGCCTGCTCCCGGCAATATATCGTTTATTTCCCAAAGTGGGGCATTGTGTACGGCCGTACTCGATTTTGCCGCGGACAGGGATATCGGATTTTCCAAGTTTATCTCCATAGGAAACAAGGCGGATGTTGATGAGCTGGATCTTTTGAAGTTCTTTCATGAGGACCCCGATACTTCGGTAATCATGCTGTATATAGAGGAGCTGCGCAAGGGAGCAGAATTCGTAGCGGCGGTAAAAGAGATCACCTCCGGGGCGAGACCGACGCCGGTTCTTGCCATAAAATCTGGAAGGACAAGAGAGGGAGCTATGGCGGCGGCTTCCCATACAGGCGCGTTAGCGGGAAGGGATGCCGTATACGATGCGATCTTTAAGCAGGCGGGTATCATTCGCGCCGACTCCGTCGATGAGCTTTTTGATTACGCGAACGTTTTTTCCTATAAGCAGGAGAGCAAGCTGGGAAAGCGGACAAGAATACTGCCGCGAGGGAATCGAGTTGCCATAGTCACCAACGCCGGAGGACCGGGGATACTGGCAACGGATATGACGGTATCATCGGACCTTGTCCTTGCGAAATTTGGGAAGGAAACGGTTGCTGATCTCGCAAGCCACCTGCCATCGACAGCGAACATTCATAACCCCGTCGATGTCATTGGGGATGCGTCTTCCGAGCGCTACGAAAATGCCCTCAAGGCGGTAATAAAGGACGAAGGGGTCGATGGAGCCCTCGTCATCCTGACACCCCAGTCCATGACGGATGCCCTGGGTACGGCACAGGCCATCGTCAGGGTTGCGAGAGGAGCCGGAAAACCGATCATATGCTGCTTCATGGGTATATTCGATGTTTCTGCCGGTGTGAAATATCTTCAGGAGAACGGGTATCCTGTGTACAAGTTTCCGGAAAACGCGGCCAAGGCATTCGGGGTAATTTACCGATACACTCATTGGCTGGAGAGACTACACCTCCCTCAGTTTACCTTGACACATGACAAGGAAAAGGCCGCCGGGGTTATTGCGCGGTATCTTGCCCAGGGGAAAACGCACCTGGACGGTCTGGACAGTATGGACATACTGAAGAGTTATGGATTTAATGTTCTGTTTGCGCAGTTTGCAAAAACCGAGGATGAGGCTGTAGAGATTGCAGAAAAAATGGCGTTCCCTGTGGTTATGAAAATCGTATCCGAACAGATTCTCCACAAGACAGAGGTATGCGGCGTCAATGTGGGTATCAGGAGCAAGGAAGAGGCAAGAGAGTCCTTCCGGGGAATAATGGAGAATGCGAAAAAGTTCCGTCCGGATGCGATCGTAGAAGGAGTCATGATTCAAAAGATGGCCATGCCGGGGGAAGAAATAATACTCGGCATGAACCGGACCAGTTTCGGACCTTTGCTCATGTTCGGCCTGGGCGGGATATTCGTGGAGGTTTTTAAGGATGTCGCGTTTCGTCTCGGTCCCATATTGCGAAACGAGACGCACAGAATGATCCGGGAGATTAAAGGATATAAACTTCTTACAGGTTTCAGAGGACGGCCGATAGCGGACATTGAAGCGATCGAAAGGGCCCTAGTAGGGCTGTCCGATATGGTCGCAAATCATCCGGAAATCAGAGAAATGGATATAAATCCCCTTATGGTTCACGCGGAGGGAGAAGGCGCCACTGTGGCCGATTGCCGGATCATCCTTGAGCGATAAAGGGGACGGTTTTCTTTATTTTGAAAAACGATAAGTATAGAATTGATAAGGCAATCAAGTTAAAAGGGAATCAAAGAAGATAGCAAGAATAAATGGAACCGCCCCCATTATCATTCATTATCATTATCACACAGGGTAAACTCCGGGACAGCTCCTTAAATAGCATTGTTTTTTTAATCGGGTTTTTGTAATGTACCACATCGAGATGGATTTATTTTGCAACAAGGAGGTTAAAGATGGCGAAGGTAGGAGTAGTATTATCGGGCAGTGGAGTATTTGATGGCGCCGAAATTCATGAGGCAACCCTCACATTGTTATTCCTGGACAAAGCGGGGGCGGAAATAATCTGCATGGCTCCGAATATCGATCAGATGCATGTGGTTGACCACACAAAAGGTGAGGCCACCGGCGAGAAGAGGAATGTGCTCGTTGAATCGTCCCGCATCGCGAGAGGGGTTATCAGAGACATGAAAGAGGTAAAAGCAGGCGATCTCGATGCCCTCATCTTCCCCGGCGGTTTTGGCGCGGCGAAAAATCTGTGCAACTTTGCCGTGAAAGGGGTGGACTGCACCGTCAATCCCGAAGTTGAGAGATTGATAAAAGAAATGCATGCGGCAAAGAAACCATTGGGATTTGCCTGCATCGCCCCGGTGGTTGCGGCAAAGGTGCTTGGTTCGTTATGCCCCCGTTTGACCATAGGGAATGATAAAGGCACGGCGGAGGCCATAGAAAAAATGGGCGGAAAACACGTCGATGCGCCTGTTGACGGTGCGGTGGTCTGCCAGCAAAACAAGATCGCGTCCACGCCCGCGTACATGCTGGGACCGACCATTTCTAAAGTCGCGCTGGGGATCGAAAAAATGGTGAAAGAAGTGTTGAGGTTGGCGGGCTGATATATAACATTACAAACGCTTACTTGCCTTCAAGCAATCAATAGTATCGGGCGAGATGCCCAACCTACGTAACGGGAGGACAGGCGTCTTGCCTGTCTATTCCCTTATTTCTCCTTAGCGAGTAAATGAAAGACGGGGATTTCTTTTTGACTAACGTGAAATATAAAATCATCCTCGAATACGACGGGACCAATTATCGGGGCTGGCAGACACAGGAGAATGCGAAGAGCGTCCAGGGGACATTGATAGAAGCAGCCCGGAAACTATTCGATGAGAAGGTGGAGATCCAGGGGGCAGGTCGCACTGATGCCGGTGTCCACGCCCTCGGGCAGGTTGCCCACATGGGCACGACAAAGGCAATGCCGCCCCGTAAAATCCTGGAAGGCCTGAATGATCTGCTCCCCTCCAATATCAATATTCTCAGGGTTGAGGAAGTCCCCCTCAGTTTCCATGCCCGGCATTACGCACAGGCCCGAAGCTATGTGTACGTCATTTCGAAACACCGGACCGCCTTCGGGAAACGGTATGTCTGGTGGGTGAGGGATGTGCTGGATACAGAGAAGATGCGGTCCGCATGTAGTCTGTTTGAGGGATTCCATGATTTCGCATCTTTTGCGGACAAAAGGCTGGATAAAGACGCGTCCACAAAGGTCAAGCTGGATAGTGCGGAAATGCAGGTGATTGGAGACCTCATAGTCCTTCGCTTTGTAGGTTCCCACTTCCTCTGGAAGATGGTACGCAGAATGGTGGGAATTATCGTCGAAGTTGGGAAGGGAAATCTTACTTACCGGGATGTAAAAAAAGTGCTCGAACAACCCTCTGAATTACCGGCCAAACACACAGCGCCGCCTTCCGGTCTTTTCCTGGAGCGTGTCGTATACGAAGGTGACGAAGAGAAAGCGGCATACCGGGGTGGGCTATTGTTCCCTCTTATTTTGCGCGGTCGTTAAAAACGAAGAAGAAAATCGACTTGAAAGAATGTCTTCATTTCACTTTTGCCCCTCGCTCCAGCGTTAAAGGGAGCGTTAAAGGGAGTTAAAGGGGACGGTTCTATTTAAATTCCATTCCCTATCCAGACGAGTCTCTTGCTACCCTCAGCAAGATTTAAAGAAGCCATTGATTTTCATTTCTATCAAATAAAGAGAACCGTCCCCTTTAACACTCTCATCTCCCTGTCAATCCAGCCATAACCCGAAATATGCCCGGTGCGCCTCGCAACGGCATTTTTTGTCCCATGGTTCCAGACACCGTTGAATCAATGTGACTTTCGCATCGCCTTCTGATTTGGACACCGGCCCCCGTGCAGAAATTTCGTCCTCTCCCAGAAATCGGTCATGATAAATCTCAACAGTGTAAAGCCCGCAAGTATTGCAAAAAAAATACGACTCAATATATTCGTCTCCCATGATACTTCCGGAGATAGAGGCCACGAACTTGTCTTCTCCTTTCCTGTCAAACTCCCTTTCGCACTGCGAACATCTGATCATGTGGCTTTTACCTTGAAGTCTGTGGCCATAGGGCCATCGCATGAACTGTGCGACTCAGCGTAACATAGCCTGCACGAGTGTTTGGTGAGAATCAGGATGCTTTTTTAAGTCGTTCTGCCACCCAGACTTTAATATATGATTTTGCCGTCCTCAGCCACCAATGATAGATATTCGGGGCAGGTCTGCCGTAGCTTATCAACAATGTTGGCCTCCGCAGGCTGTTCAAATGACTGTTCATTGAGGGTGCGCACCTGCAAAACGTCTTCTTGGTTTTCAAGTCGTATGTTGATCATGAATTCTCCTCTTGTCGAACACGAAGTTCACCGGGAGCGTACGCGATCCGGTGGAACGTTTCGTTACCCGTTATTTTTCTCAGGTTCATCAGGAAGCTGAGCACCATGCCATACAGCTACAATCCAAACGACATCATCTTTGACCCTATAAAAAAAACGATATGACCTTACAATCACTTCACGAAAAGGGAGATCAGGGAACTCCGGCAGTAGTCTGCCAGAATCGGGAAATTCCTTGAGACGGGAAAGTGTTTTCTCTGCCTTTTGGAGAAAGCTCACCGCCGCAGAAGGCTTATCGTGGTGAATATAAGAAACTGCTTCAAGAAACTGGCGACGGCCTGTGGGTGTAAATAAGATTTTCAAGGTTTTGCCGCCTCAAGAAAACGATCAGCCTCCTTCAAAACGTCGTCAAGCGTGTAACCAAGGCCTGATGCTATTTCTTTCTCGCCTCTCGCCAACAAGTGCAAAATAGTCATTTCGTGTTGAGAGTTCTCATATACTTCCATACTGACCATGACTGCTGCTGCTCTTCCGCGTTGGGTGATGAATACAGGATCTCTCGAAGAAGACACCTTCTTGATCACATCGCTGGCATTTTGTCTAAGATCGGAAATTGGTATAATTCGGGGTGCCCTTGGCATTAGTTGTACCTCCTAAGATGGTGTTAATTGTACTACCAAAGGATACCTTTGTCAAGAATCTTCATCGTCTATTTGCGGGTAACGAAAAAATCAGCCGGAGCGCAGCGATCGGCTCAAGCGCCTGGTTATGCGTTCTTTTGATAATGTGAGGCGTACCAATCTACTACTTCTCTAATCATTCTCTGGTAAGAAGTCTTTTGTACTTTTGCTTGTTCTTTGAAGAAGTTGATGCTGGATTTCTTCAAGGAAATAGTTACTTTCACATTATCTTCTTTCAGCACTAACTTATCCGGGGGCGGGAGAAAGTCTTTAACGACTCTCAGATGGCCCAAAGGTTCTTCAGTATATTTTGTTTTGCTCTTCATAGATTTTCCTTCCTTTCCTCCAATAGCCCGCACCATAGATGCGAATAACGTTACCATGATACATAAACCTGACCGTTAAGATACCTTCACCGACACACCCTATACAATAATACCGATCTTCTTCAGCGCTATGGGTAATGTCTTCCGCAATAACACGATGAGGATCGAGAAAAGCCTGTTGCGCGATTAGAAAAGAAACACCGTGCTTAGATTGGTTTTCCTTG
The DNA here is from genome assembly GCA_017885225.1 of Syntrophaceae bacterium. Taxonomy (GTDB): domain Bacteria; phylum Desulfobacterota; class Syntrophia; order Syntrophales; family UBA2185; genus UBA2185. The sequence continues at coordinate 13,017 of JAFNGM010000101.1, forward strand.
TCTTTGACTTAATCCCATTCAAAGGTCGCTTTTTTCATAGTATTACTATGCCAGATTGATGTAGATATTGCAATATAAAAGTATGGATATATGTATGGCTAAAAAGAATTATTTTCATTGCATAACGGCGGCAAATGAGCCGCGAGCATCCCAAGTCTGAGAGAGCGCGACAGCAATCACTCAGACTGAGAAGCGGAGTGTGAGCGGAGCTCGCGGTCAGCTTCTCATAGCAATAAGTGGAAAATTGTCCGCCATGTAATCAATATAGGCGGACGGACTGTCCGTCTATGTTTAGATTATAGCATAAAAAATGGAAAAACAGCCATATTTCTTGCCACTTATTAAGATATTAGGATGGTAAAAATGTACTCCATATACCCCTTGATGGCGGGATAGCTCTGGAAGGCAGCGAGCGCATTTCCTGCAGCGTACTGCGGAGAGTTTCAATATCCCCTTGCAAAAAAGAGGAATTACAGGATAGTGTGAAAAGAGGAATTCCTTACTATGACAGGAAAAATTCAAAGCCCGGTCGCCATCGATTTCAATCCCCAGTTTCAACGTGCCCTGGATCTCATGGAGAAAACACACAGGAACGCCTTTATTACAGGCCGTGCGGGGACGGGCAAGTCCACCCTGCTCAATTATTTCTGTGACCATACGGACAAAAAGGCTGTTGTCCTTGCTCCTACCGGCGTGGCCGCGATCAACGTGGGCGGCCAGACCATTCACTCCTTCTTCGGGTTCAAGCCCGATGTGACCCTGCGGGCTATCCGTAAAAAATATCGTGATGAGAAAAAGAATATTTATAGAAAGCTGGAGGCGATTGTCATCGATGAAATCTCCATGGTGCGGGCGGATCTTTTAGACTGCGTGGATAAATTCCTCCGCCTCAACGGTCCTGATGAGACGCTTCCCTTCGGGGGCGTCCAGATGATTTTTATCGGAGACCTCTATCAGCTTCCACCGGTGGTGACGGGTCATGAGAGGGAAATATTTCGGGAACACTACACGACTCCCTACTTTTTCAGTGCGAAAGTGTTTCAGGAACTGGAATGGGAATTCATCGAACTGGAGAAGATTTACCGCCAAAAGGACGATGAATTCATCCGCCTCCTGAATGCCATCCGCAACCGTACCGTGACCGACAATGATCTGGTTCTCCTTAATCAACGTTTCGCTCCCAACTTCGCCGCCCCGCCCGACGATTTTTACATTTATCTCACCACGACGAACGAAATGGCCGATCGTCTCAATGAGGAGGAACTTGCGAAATTGCCCGGCAGGGCCCGGTCGGTCTATGGCCTCATTGAAGGTGATTTCGGTAAGGAATACCTGCCCACGGCCTTAGATCTCAATCTCAAGAAGGGCGCCCAGATCATGCTCCTCAACAACGATTCGTCGGGACGATGGGTGAATGGGACCGTGGGAAAAATGATGGGCATCAAGAAGGATGAAGAGGGGCAGGAGGTAATCCAGGCCAGGCTGGATAACGGTAAGAAAGTGGAAATTACCCCCTACAC
>JAFNGM010000102.1 GCA_017885225.1 Syntrophaceae bacterium
TGATTGAGAAGCTTGCCTTCGCCTTTCTGGCAGGGCCTCCGATGGTGAAATCAGCCATCGGCGAGACGGTTTCCATGGAAGATCTGGGAGGAGCCTATGTCCATACCCAGCACTCCGGCGGTTGCGACCATTTTGTGAAATCCCAGGAGGAAGGGATCAAAAAGCTGCGTGACATCATCGAGTTTGAACCGGGCCAGACGCTTTACTGCGAACGCAGAAAACCAGTTGAACCCAAGTTTGATTACAAGGAAATGATGCGCTGTACACCAATGAACACGTACAACGCGATTCAAATCAAGGACACCCTCAAATGTCTTGCTGATGACAGCTATTTCCATGAATATAAGCCGACGTATGGCCTCAACCGTGGTGAAACTGTCGTTGCCGGCAAGATGTGGCTGAAGGGTATGCCGGTGGGGGTCATTGCATCAAGCGGAAGCGGCGTCATTTATATCGAAGCGGCAAGAAAGGCAACGGAATGGATGATTCGCTGCGGCAATTCGAAGCTGCCGGTTATCTTTCTCCAGGGCTCTCCGGGCTACATGGTCGGAAAATCAGAAGAGTGGGGCGGAATTGGAAAATACGGATCCGACATGGTCCGTACGTGCAGCGTGCTGAACGTTCCGAAAATTCAGTATGTCATTGGTCCCGACCACGGGGCGGCCAACTACGGCATGTGCGGAAGGGCTTTCAGGCCGGTATTCTGCTATACCAATATGAGGGGCCGCACGACCGTTATGTCCGGCAGGACAGCGGGATTCATCGTGGAGAGTGTCCGCAGGAAAAACATTGTCGACAAAGGCCAGACGGTGAACGAGGAAGAGATGGCCAAATTCCGCCAGATGATGATAGAACGCTATGACGCCGAAGGGCATCCCTTCCTGACCGGGTCGATCCTGTTCCATGATGGCGTCATCGCCTTCAGCGAGGCGCGTGAAAAACTGGCAAGGTCATTGGAGCTTTGCTATCGGGCGCCTATAAAGAAGACCGATTGGGGAGATCTGAAGGTTTAGCCCCGGCGGCGCTTTCCGGAGGTATATTAAAAAACATTGAACCTTTCACACCGCTCAGCAGGCGAGTTTGAGAAAGGACCCCCGGTTCCCCGGACTGCGGCGTTCGCTGACATACGCCGCAGTTCCGAGGGAGAGACTACAGAGTAAGACTTTAAAATTTTAAAAAATCGTAAAGAGTAAAAATAAGGAGAAGTATCCCTATGGCAGATATACTGTTGAAAGAAAGAACGGACGAGGGCATCCTGATTCTCACGCTGAATCGCCCGGAGGCGATGAATTGCTTCAACTTTGATCTGCTGGCTGCGCTGAGCGAAACCTTCCGGGAAGCCAATTTTGATATGGGTTTGCGGTGCATCATCATTACTGGCGCCAGATCGGGCGACGATCCTAAAAAATGGTCTTTCTCGACAGGCGCGGATTTGAAGGAACGGAGGACCCTTTCAGAGGATCAGGTACGCCGTTTCATCTTTACTATCCGTAACACCTTCACCGCTGTGGAGCAGGTACGTGTTCCCGTTATCGCGGCCATCAACGGCTTTGCCTTTGGCGGCGGCACAGAGCTGTCCCTTGCGTGTGATCTCAGGATCGCTTCATCGAATGTCATAATGGGACTCACGGAAACCAGCCTGGCGATTATCCCGGGTGCGGGTGGAACCCAGAGGCTGCCCAGGATTATCGGTGTGGCCAAGGCGAAGGAGCTGATCTTCACGGCGAGGAGGATCGATGCCGAAACTGCTCTTAAGATCGGTCTGGTCAGTAAGGTTGTTGAACCGGATAAACTGTTAGAGGCCGCATTGGAACTGGCCAGAGAAATCGCCAAGAACGGGCCCATCGGCGTGGCCCAGGCTAAGTTCGCCATTAATTATGGCTCTGAGGCAAGCCTGGGTGTGGCCCTGCCGCTTGAGTCCAAGGCTTACGAGGCCACTATCCCGACGAAGGATCGCCTGGAGGCGCTTGCGGCCTTTGTGGAAAAACGCAAGCCCGTGTTTAAAGGAGAATAACTCTCTTTACAACGAAAAAATTTTACTGTCATTCCCGCGGAAGCGGGAATCCAGTTCTCATTTTATGGTGTCCCACGGGGCATTGGGTTTCATCTGAAGTTGTTCTAAAATTAAAATATATTGAGGAGGACATGTTTTTATGACGGAGTATGATTATTGGAAAATATTTCCCAGAATGCCAAAAAAAGTAACCATCGGTGATATCACTGTCCGTGATGGTTTTCAGCATGAAGAGAAATTTATATCAACGAACGCCAAAATATTTTACGCGCAGGAAATGATCCTGGCAGGGGCGAAAGAGATCGAGGTAACCAACCTGGGGAACCCGGAAGGAATTCCCCAGTTCAAGGATGCCGAACAGGTCTTAACAGCCCTTAGGAGTGACGCGTTCAAGAAACGCTGCGAACGGGCGGGTGTGAAATATGATGAACTTGTCATAACCGCCGTGACCATTCGCGAACCCGCTGTTGATGTAGCGATTGAACTCAGGAAAAGAGGTGTCGGTCCGGATCGCGTGCTGATGATGGTGTCTACCGACCCGGAACACCATTTTGCCAATTCCGGTACAACGCTTACACAGTACTGGAAAGAGGCCGAACGCTGCATCAAGAAGGCCCGCGATTTCGGTATGAAGATGTGCGGTACCGTAAGCACCATCTGGGGGAGCCCCATCACCGGTGCCACAAGGCTTGAAGATGCCGTCGAATTCACGAAGCGCTTTCTCTCTATCGGGGCCCATGACATCGAGCATGCCGACCATGACGGCTCAGCCTCCGCAGCTCAGGTCTACCGCTATTTTTCCATGGTCCTCGATGCCATGCCCTATACGGAGACGCACCTCTGTCATCTCCATGAGACGAAGCGCGTCGCCTCAGCATCGATCCTGGCGGCACTCCAGGCTGGAATTACCCGCTTCGAAGGAACCATGGGCGGTTTGGGCGGGCAGCCGGCCAACTTCCTCGATGACTGCCCTGTGAGGGGGACAGGTGATTACTACTACAAGGATCCACGGTATGTCGGTCTCATCACCCTCGAAGATCTCATAGTCATGATTGACGAACTGGGAATTGAGCATGGCTATAACGTAGACCGTGTCCTTTGGCTTGGAGCGAAGATGGAAAAGACCATAGGGCGTAGGCTCCGTTCCGAAGCGGTTCTCAACGGGCGGACTTTAAAGGAGGGTCATCCGGAATACGCCCGTCCCGGTCTCAGCAAACTCATAAAGAAATTGGGTGAAAAACCGGGTACCCTGTCACCGCCCGACTGGTCGCCACAGGCCATTCTGCCTGAAAAGTATGGCCCATTGGGATGGAAGTAGTAAATTACTAAACTCATTCCTTTTATCCTCTCCCTTGATGGGAGAGGATAAAGGAGAGGGTGACTTTCACGCCTTCTTGGAGCCACCACAGGGCATGAAGGCTTTCCGCGACAGTGGGAATATAGTCCTTTATCGAAGCAGGGAGAGAAGCCTTTCTCTCCCTGCTTTTTTTTGATATATAACAAGCATTGAGAAATTCTCACTTTGTTATTCCTGCGAAAGCAGTTCGTTCCTTGATCTACCTATTAAATCTCCCTTTTGTAAAGGGAGATTTAGAGGGATTTTGTGAAGAGAATAAAAAAAATCCCCCAGACCCCCTTTTTTAAAGGGGGAATTATGCGGAAACTATGTTCGGAAGGGTTTTGAAGCTCATATAACGTCTATGCAAAGCAACGTACCACAAAAAATTACCATTCACGAAGTCGTCCTGAGGGACGGCATCCAGAGCGAGAAGAAACTTGTATCTACCAAAGAAAAAGTAACACTCACCAATGACCTGATCAAGTGCGGAATCCGGCGTATCGAGCTCTCGTCCTTCGTCAATCCCCGCCTGGTTCCGCAGATGGCCGATACGGATGAGCTCTGGGGCACAATCGATAGGAAAAAAGGGATCGTCTACGCGGCGCTGATCTTGAGTGAGAAAGGCTTGGACCGCGCGATTCAGTGCAAAGTGCCGCACGTGGGCATTTATGTGTCTGCGAGCGAAACCCACAGCAGGAAGAACAGCAATATGTCCGTTGCCGAAGCGGTAAAAGAAGCCCGGCGGCTGATCTCGAAGGCGCGCGGCGCGGGCATGGAAGTCAGGGCAGGGGTGATGAATGCCTTCGGATGTGCCTATGAAGGGAACGTTGCTTCAGGGAGAGTACTCACGCTGGTGAGAGATTTTATGAAAAGGGAGCCGGACGAAATATGCCTTGCCGACACGTCCGGCATGGCGAATCCATTGCAGGTGAAAAAGACCGTGAAGCGTGTGCAGGACATTGTGGGGGCTGTTCCGATTTCGCTTCACCTTCACAACACGCGCGGCCTGGGGCTTGCCAATGTATGGGCAGCCGTTACTGAAGGGATAGCCATCTTCGATACATCCCTCGGAGGATTGGGAGGATGCCCCTTTATTCCCGGAGCACGGGGAAATATCGCCACGGAGGATACCGTCAATATGCTCCACGAGTCAGGCATAAAAACCGGAATCGACCTCGACAAACTCATCGATACAAGCCTGTGCTTTGAGCAGTACATGGGGCAGACATTCCCCGCCGCAGTCTTGCATCTGAGACCCTCTTCTTAATTCTCTCCCATATACTGAAATGCTGCCCAACTGTCTTCCCGTTCGTTCACTCAGGTGCACCGCTTATTATTTCTCATCTTGTCTAAATTAAAAAGGGATTCCTTATTGGCAATGAGAGAAATGCCGGAGAATATCTAAAGATTTACATACTCTTCTTTCAGTGTTCCACCCGGCGCGTTACCCATCCATTGCTGAACGCGGACCCAGCGTTCGTTTCGGTCTCTGAGAGTTTCAACTTCCACGTACGTCCAAGGCTTCTTGGGTGAATCACACCACGTCCCACAGTTGGCATAGATGCGGTTCTCCACAAACCACGAGTCTTTGTCCAGTACCCAATCATGACTATGACCAAAAACTACGATATTCGTATCGTTCTTTTTGCACAACCGATCGGCTGCATCGTCGAGATAGCCGATTTCCGCCAGGATTGATTTGAACGCCATGCCCGCCCCCACACGCTCCTTCCATTGATCATAGAGGTTTTCGTATTTCGCCGATATTTGCTGAGCAACGACCATTACGGTTTGACCGTTGCGTTGAGGCATAATTATTTCCGTGTCGAGAGGCAGGCACGCCTCCTCCAGGAGTGCCTCAAATACACAAGAGACAAATTTATCAGGCCC
>JAFNGM010000103.1:0-9149 GCA_017885225.1 Syntrophaceae bacterium
CACACGGATCTCCCCGCGCTTCAACTGGGCGCCGATATTGACCACATCCTTGAGGGAGGCGTTCACGCTGAAGACGGCCTCCATGCTCTCTTGATCGCCCTCTTCGATCACTTTGGCGATCTCGACCTCGCTCTCCCGGCTGAGCAGGGAAACGAGCCCCATCTCCCGCATATACATATTCACCGGATCGCTGGTTTTACTGTCAGCGGGCAGCAGACCGAGGAGATCCTCGCTCTTAGAGTTGCCCCAATCATCAGCCACCTTTTTGACGACCATTTTCCCCCCTTGTCCGTATAGATGATATCGAAATTCTTCTCCCCGAAAAGCATGATAATTTCATCGATCTGATCGGATGAAATGACATTTTGATGCTTACAGGATGTTGTCCGCACTTCAACGCTCTCGCCTGCTCCATTTCGTCGTTCCACCTTTTTTTCTGGACGGCACCAACTTCTGGGCTGCTTTAGAAGGTTCCTGGACTGACAGTCTTTCCAGAACAATTCGCTCGGCTTTAAGCCAATTTTCCACTTCCAAACCGGGGATTTCCGTCTGTTTGTAGATTTCGTATGCAACAATGGCAATTTCTTCTTTGAGATCATGCTTGCTGTCCATGATGTACTCCTTATATTGCGTTGAGTAGATCGGTTTCTTCCGATACTACAGGTTGAGGTTCGTTTTCTTCTTTGACCGCCTGATTGCCTGGCGGTGCCAAAGCATTTCAACTATTAATGTTTGTAATTTTGCATAATTTTAAAATTGGTCAATTATCGCTATCAGGAAGGAACATGTGCTGTTTCCCTTATACTGAGGGAATGTGACGATGGTGAGTGTGGCGTAAATCTCATCGTGCTATTTGTTGGGGGTTCTTTTCGGTTGCTTATCAAACTTCTTTTTTGACGTTTCTTGCTGTTTTTTGGTGTTCTGTTTCTGACTCTTTTCCTTATCCTTCTTTCCCCCCTTGTCTCCCAATGTCTGTCTCCTTTCCCCGTTGAACCTCAGTTTTTTAGTTTGAGAGTGCCCGTGTATTGCCAGCTCTGTTTTTTGCTATTAATCCCATAAATCAGGCTTCGTTTTATGGCTCCTGTATCCCTACCTTTGAAATACGCAGAAGTCTGCATTTGTTATTATCGCCATTGTTATTGATAAATTAAGAGTATGTATGTCGCCCCTTATGCTATGCTTTTAACGATCTCCTCCACCAGTCCCGGTTCAACTATATCCGAGTCTCTGTTCGGAAAGCTCGTTTTTATATTAGCTTTCTGCTGTTTAGCCATTATGCGCCTTGAAGCTTTATCTATTTGCTTCTGCTGCCTTGCTTTTTCTTTAGCCTGATTGCCAAAGTCGTACATGGACTTTCCCATTTTTAAGCTCCTATTTTTGTATCTCTTTCACACGTTCCATAATATACTGAAAATGGAGAGACGCTCCAAGACAGAATATTGTAATGGAACGCCTCTCGCCTTACCCAAGGTTTAATTAACTGAGTTTCACGTTTGCTGCTGCCGGGCCTTTTGCACCCTGTGCAACATCAAAACTGACACGCTGGCCTTCATGTAACGTCTTAAAACCGTCTGCCTGAATAGCACTGTGATGAACAAACACATCGCCGCCGTCATCCTTTTCGATGAATCCAAAGCCTTTATGTTCATTAAACCATTTTACTTTACCTTCTGACATAATGAGTCTCCTCCTTTCTTAGAATTTACCAAAAGTCGAATTACCAATATGACAGAAATAAAAAAGCCACCAAGGCTCTAAAGAGCATGGTGGCCGCCTTTGCACTTCAAATTGTTCTAACTCAACTTTAACTGTACCTCACTGACTTAAGACCATAGCGAAATACATGATATGGCTGTATGCTACTTTACTGTTTACGTAAAGTCAAGGCATATTTCATTATATTTCAATAATTTATTCACAAACCGATAAAGCGGTCATCTGGACGGCAATGATGCGTAAACAAACGATAAGGTTATTCACTCCACTTTTATGACATGAAGACATACGTGACAAGACGGTTACACACAATTTATCGTGTCAGGATATTTTTGAAGCTACCTAATTTCGTTTCAATCCTTACAATGGTGACAGCGAATCTCATTACTCCCAGTAGCCCCCCTCAGGCAGAAAACCATGGCTCTCGAGAACTTTCCCCGTTGCCGATAGGATCTCCCAGGGAAGGCGGATCCCGGCGTGGAGGAGCGGTCCGGGACGGTTTGCCGCCTTGGGGCCGTAGGCAAAGAAATGATCAATGGCCTTGTTGGCATTTGTGAAGGCATTTCCATGAATCAGGGGTTGGACGATTGTGAAGATCTTCCCGATCACCGTGCTGAGCCGTCCGGAAGTCTCTCCCGCGGCTTTGAAATCACCTTTTTCAAGATTTTCGATCACAGATCGGAGTTCCCTGGGAAAGGAATTGGCCGTACTGAGGAGAAAACCGTCATAAGGCCCCCCGGCCTCCCTCAACCAGCGTACATAATCCCCTTCGGCGCCACGAACGAGAAAAACACCACCCTTATCGACGGAAGAAGAGGCGATCCGGTCGTGAGCGCTGGAGTCCTTGAAAAAGATCAGATTCGGGTATTTCTCCGTGAGACGGGCGAATGTTTCCGGCGCCACCTCATTTTCCGTGAGCTGGGGAAGCTGATAAAGGGCCGTGGGCATTGCCATATCCAGAATTTCTGAGAGTCCCGAATCGATTTCCGTCTGCGATAGGGCCTTGCCGCGGCGTGGACAGATTGTAATGCCGCAGATGTGATGAGGACTCATTACCGGACCTACCCCCTTATTTTCTAGTAAATGAAATACGTTACGTCCCTTCATAGCCGAAAGCGTCCTCTTCACGCCCCCTACATCCGGTCTGAGAAGCCCTATGAGAAGATGAATATCCTTGTTCTGCATATGGTCCACGGCGAATTCGGCAACCTGCAGCGTTTCTTCTTCCGTGAGTTCCCAGCCGTCCCCCGTTGAACCGGGGATGAGGAAGCCCTTCACCCAAGGGGAAATATATGCGAAATGGGACTCCATGCGATCAAAATCAATTGTCTTGTCATCCCTATAATGGGTAAGAAGTGGGCACCAGAGCCGGGGGATGTCGTCAGGAAACATGGTCTGGACAAGGCTTATTCGCTTCATTTGTCGATCCTTCATCACAATATCTCCTTGTTAAGTTTCTTAATCAATTCCCGTATCTAATTGAAATGTTTGGGTTCAGTAGACCAGAGAGCGAGACCGTCGATTACAATTCGATACTCCCATTTCTTGCGGAATGGAATGAATAGTTGTCCTGTGCCCTGTCTGGTGAGGCTTTCCTGGATATGGAGAGCACATCTTCCAGTGTTACTTCAGGATGATGGTATCTCTCGTACCGGGGAGTTTTTTTGCCGTATTGTATTGCCTCCTTCGGGCACCATTGAATACACGCAAGGCATTGTTCACAGTGATGCAGCCACACTGGTTTATCCATGTTCATTTCGATGTTTCCACAAGGGCATATCTTTTTACAGATGCCGCAGGAGTTACATTTATTATCGGCCCAAAAATTTTTGTCCAGCGTTGGGATGTGCGGGAAAGAAAGTTTATAAAACCAGGTAAACAGAATATTTTGCCACAGGGGGCCTTTCTCCACGGGATGCCGTTCCCTTTTTGTAATAATTGAGGAGATTCTCCTGATCTTTTCTGTTGCATCGTGTATCCTCCTCATACGCTTTTCTTCCGGTCCCGGCCCGCCCCACGGTATATAGTTGGAAGGCATACAAATGTCAAATCCGGCGGAAAGAAATAATCCTCTGGACTTCATGAGTATATCCATCTGCAGCAATGTCGCAGCGACCTGACCGGCGTTCACCGCCAAGGCAAAGTAGTACCTTGATGTATCTGCGGGCAGCCTGTGAATAAACTCAATGACCCTCTGCGGGAGACCCCATATGTGGACAGGAAATATGATACCGACCGCCTCGCCCCTGATCTGAACGGGATTCCCGGTGATCCATAGGAGGGGTATTATTTCTGCATTACCGAGTTCTTTTGCCGCGGTGCGGGCTGCCCAGAGGGAGTTACCCGTACCAGTGTAAAAAAAGAGATCGGTTTTCATAAGAAGCTCCTGACGAAGAAGTATCTAAAACGTTCCGCATTCTAAAAAGGTTTGGATACTGAGTCAATGATAAAGTAATATCAATCAAGTGGCTGCATTTTTAATTACTTGCGGCCGCATCATACCTGAAGCTTGATAAGAATATTTCACAAACTCTAAAAAAGTTTGAATTATGAGGCCATAGTAAACTAATATGCAAGCTCCACACCTTCCTTTGGGTAAGGTGAACATGACGGAGGCTATTTCCCTCGCAGAATGGTTCACTTCTTCAAAAAAAAGTCCGGCAGAGCGTTATCTCTTGCACGTATGTTTTTGAAACCAAGGTACGTTCTGGTTATCACCCTTGTCTTGGCTGCCTTTTTTGTTCTGGAGAGGGTAGTTGAAAGAAAGCTTCACGAGCAATTGCCTGACGCCGTTGATTACATCCGGAAGACTTCAGGCTTACATTGCCAAGTCCAGGGTCTTACATACAGTTTCCCCACCGGTGTAAGGGCTCTCAATGTACATGTATCGGATGATAAGGGCAGGCAATGGCTTAAGGCTTCGCATATTACTGCAAATGTCAGCCTTTTTCGCTATCTCATGAAAAGGGAAATTGGGCAGCATCTTATCAGGAGTATTGATGCCCGTGATCTTGAAGTCACATTGTATCACAAGAACACGGGTGGATGGGAATTCCCCGCATTAAGGCGATCGCCCGCAACTCCTGCATCAAGCGCGGAATCCGGAGCAAGCCCCCTCGATCTGAACGTTCATAATCTTGCCGTCACCTTCCAGACGGAAAAAGGAACGACAAGTCGCTCGTACAGGAAGGTGAACGCGAGGATAGCTCTTAAGAAAGGACTCGATTCTCTCGAAATCGCGGGTGATGATGAACATCTTAATCTGATGGTTGACAGGGAATCGGGAGAGTTCGATTTCCACGCTGATTCTTTCGGACTTGCAATTCTTGCCCCCCTTCTCGGTGATGCCGTTCCTTTGAATGATATATGCATAAATGCCCGTGCGCGGGGAAGTACCGAAAAGGGCAAAGGAATGACCTTTTCCGTTTCCGGCAGCATTGACCATGTGCGGCAGAAAAAATCTTTTTTTCCGCCTCTTGAGAAAAACGTAAATATTCTTGGGTTTAATGTTACAGGAACAAAGGATGATGCCCGAATTGTCATTCAAAATGGAAAGATTACTCTCGGAGGAGAATTCATTTTTGTCAATGGCTGGTTCTCTCCTGAAGCGAATCCGGAAATAACCCTGGTTTTTTCCTTACCGGAATTTTCCCTGGGCAATGCGTTACGCGCCGTGCCAAAGTCGTTTCATCCCGATCTGACAGATTTGAAGGTTACGGGGAGGGTTGCGGGAAAGTTTTATTTCTCTATTGATATGGAAAGGCCTCGCAGCCTTGAATACCGCTTCGAGGGCACATATGAGCCCATAAAGATCGTCTCCCTGGGATCGAAAATAAAAGTAAATGCCCTGCAATCACCTTTCCGCCATACCGTGCGCACACCTGAAGGGGAAAAAATAACGTTTCTGGTAGGTGAGGATAATCCCCACTATGTTCCATTCAAGGATGTGCCGCCGTGTTTGATCAGCGCGGTGATTACCGCGGAAGATGCGGGATTTTTCTCCCATAAGGGATTCAGTCAAAGGGGAATAAGGGATTCCTTTGCTGAAAATCTGGAAGCAGGGCGTATTGTGCGCGGCGCGAGCACCATTTCCATGCAGCTCGCGAAGAATCTTTTTCTGACACGGGAGAGAACGTTCAGCCGGAAATTTGAAGAAACATTTATCACTATGGCGCTGGAACAGAACCTGTCAAAAGAGCGGATAATGGAGATCTACCTTAACATCATTGAATGGGGCGACGGTATTTACGGAATCGGACAGGCCGCGCATTTTTTCTTCAGCAAAGTGCCCCGGGAATTGAAGCCGGTAGAGTCTGCCTTCCTTGCCTCAATCATTGCCAGGACGGGTGATAACTGGGAACCTGATCCCCTGAGCACAATCAGCGAAGGCTGGCGGAAATATATGCACGTGATACTATGCAAGATGTACGAGAGAGGCGGCGCGGGGATAGAAGACCTGCGCGAGGCGGGTGTGCCGGAAGGACGGATCAGAGAATTGATTGAGGACGAAGAACAGGATGAGAGTGCGCCTTCCCCGCTGGAGTGAATCCGGCAGTGAGCGCATTCTCTGTAACTTTATGGCCGAGAATTATGTCAAAAGTTTTATCGTAAGGAGGACTTATGAAAAAGTTGTTAAATCGGTGCGGATTTCTTCGCGGGCGCATGTGCCGGTGTACATGCGGGGCTCTCTGCATGACAGTGCTGTTTTTTATTGCGGTTACGGCACGTGCGGATGTAACGAAGAGCATAGAAGAATGCGCGAAAATTGAGGACAACACGAAACGAATTCAATGTTACGACGAGCTTGCCGGTCGAAAGCCAACTCCGAGCGAACCAACGGGTTCAACTCCTTCTGTGGCGAAACCTGATACCAAGGCAGCTCAAAGTGAACCAACAAGCACCGTTGCGTCGGTGACAAAAACTGATACGCCTACATATCTGGAAAGGCTCTGGGAGTTGGATAAGGAATCCCGGCGGGGTAGATTTGCCATATCACCTCACCGCTCAAACTATATCCTTCCCATTACCTACGTAGAATCGCCAAACGAGAAACCCATACGCGAGGACGATCCCAGAAGAGAACTTAAAAATCCGGAGGTGGCATTTCAGATCAGCTTCAAAGCGAAGTTATGGCAGGACATCTTTGGACAAAATATGGATCTGTGGGTTGCGTACACGCAGCGTTCTTTCTGGCAACTTTACAATTACGCGGATTCTTCACCTTTTCGAGAAACCAACTACGAACCGGAGATTCTTCTGAACTTCCGGACGGATTATGATTTGATCTGGCTGAAGAACCGCTTCATTAACGTGGGCTTCAATCACCAGTCAAACGGCCAAACTGAACCCCTGTCGAGAAGCTGGAACCGTTTGGTGGCGAATTTCGGGTTCGAGAGAGACAACCTGGCCTTGATCCTGAAGACCTGGATAAGGTTTACGGAGAATGAGAAATATGACGATAATCCGGATATCGAGGACTACCTCGGATACGGCGAACTCTGGACGTATTATTTTTGGAAGGGAAACAGGTTCGGTCTCATGCTGCGAAATAACTTTGATTTTGGCACAAACCGCGGTGCCATACAGCTCGAATGGGCATTTCCCCTCTTTGAGCGTGTCGGGGGATACATTCAGTACTTTAATGGGTACGGCGAGAGTATGCTCGATTACAACCACCACATCAACCGCATCGGGATTGGTTTCATCATCAAAGATTGGGATTGAACACGAATTTTTCACTTCCCACAGATTACCGACATCTCAATGGACACATCCCGCGGCAGCTTAGCTGCCTGTATGGTCTCGCGGGCGGGGAGAATGTCGCCAAAATATCTGCCGTAAATCTCGTTGAATGTTCCGAATTGAGCGAGGTCTTTCAGGAAGACGGTGGATTTGAGGACGTTCTTCAGGCTCATGCCGCCCGCTTCCACGATGGCCTTGATATTTTCGATGACACGCACTACTTCCACCTCGAAGGTCCCCGTGAGCAATTCACCTGTTGCCGGATCAAGAGGAATCATCCCCGAAACGAACAGCAAATCACCATACTGAACTGCCTGAACGTAAGGGCCGATAGCCTTGGGTGCATTGGGAGTGCTGATGATTTTTCTTTCTGCGGTATTCATACGATGCCTCCTTTAAAACTTATACTTCAGTCCCATACCGAGTGCATTGGATGCACCTTCCACGTCGTCGACAATACCGAAGATACCGGACCGGTGATGAAGGCGCAACGCTCGAAGGCAGGGTCACTTCACTGATTGGGAATCCCTGTCGCTGATTTCAATATTCAATAACCGCAGCATCTCGCGCACATCCGTCGTTGGGCTATGGCAGGAGAAATTGCGGCAGATATAGGCCGTAGCACTGTCCTCCACGGGTTTAAGGTCTTTGGTAAATGGCGCGATGCCGATGATTTCGGATGCGGCGGCATCATCCGGCGGACGGAGAAGGAGGACTGCATTGGGCAAGTACTGCTGTCTGATTGCGCGGATCATTTCTCCCGTATCCTCGTCTTCTGATGCACCCGTAATGACTATTTCAAAAGCGGTATATGTCAGAAAGCCCAGTGCCATCATGAAATATGTGTGCCCAGAGGGTACACGTTGGACATGGCCTGCAAAGGCACGGCTGACATCAGCCGCCTGTGCTTCCAGTTCGGGGTTTCCGGTCAGCCGGGAAAGACGGACCAGATTCAACATGGCCACGGAGTTACCCGACGGAATGGCGCCGTCATACAAATCCTTCTGGCGTAGAATAAGGTTCTCGCCGTCGTCAGGAGTAAAATAATATCCGCCCTGCTCCTTGTCCCAGAAGTGCTTTGTCAGATCTTCCTGAAGGCCGAGCGCTCTCTTAAGGTACGCGATGTCAAAAGACGCTTCATAACATTCTATCGATGCCCAGATCAGAAAGGCATAGTCATCGAGATTGGCCGCAATGCCTGACTCTCCTGCCCGGTGCCGGTGAAAAAGTCTTCCATCTATCTCGCGCATATTCTTAATGATGAAATTGAGGGCGTTCTGTGCTGCTTTCAAGTACGCCGTATCGGCAAAGACCTGGGCGCCCTTGGCGAGGGCGGCAATCATGAGGCCGTTCCAGTCGGTAAGGATTTTATCGTCTTTGTGGGGACGGGTACGCGAATCGCGGGCGGAAAAGAGCTTTAACCGTATCGCTGCAAGCCGCTGACGGAGGGACTCCTCGGATATGCCCAGGGATGGTGCAAGTTCATGGGCAGGCTTTTCTATGTGGAGTATATTGAATCCTGTTTTTCGCCCCTTCATCTGGTCGACAAAGTTTCCCGCCTTTTCCACCCGGAAAATCCTTGCTGCCAGTTCCGCTTCCGACGGCTCGAGCAGCTCCTCTATTTCTTCCAGCTTCCAGAGGTAATATTTCCCTTCTTCACCCTCTGTGTCCGCATCCTCCGCAGAGTAAAA
>JAFNGM010000103.1:9202-10126 GCA_017885225.1 Syntrophaceae bacterium
GGCACCAGCCATTTCTCATCGGTGCTGTACCGGTGGAATCCAAAACCCACATGGTCATACATACCGCCGCAGCGCATGGCACGCAATGTCTTCACCGCCATTGCCAGAGACTTTTTATTGTCGTTCCATTTCCCATAGCGAAGCAGAAAGAGGAGTTGATGGGGCATGGGAAACTTGGGTGCGGGACCGAATCCCCCCCGCTTTTTGTCATACAGCCCTTTCAGCTCTTCATATGCCTTATGGAGCACATCTTCCGAGAGAGCTTCCCCCTTTGCCTCCGGCTCCCTCTCCTGCAATGAGGCAACGATCTGCCCGGCGGAGCGCACAATGTCATGGTACCGCTCCTTCCATACCTCCTGGATTTTGGGGATTATATCCAGCATGCCGATTCTATTGAACCGACTCTCCCGGGGAATGTATGTGGCCGCAAAAAAAGGCTCTTTCTTATGGGTCATAACAATGGTGAGGGGCCATCCTCCGGATCCGGTCATCATCTGGCAGGCGTTCATGTAAACCTTGTCGATATCCGGCCGTTCCTCACGGTCAACCTTGATGCAGACAAATACCTCGTTTAACAGCCTGGCGACATCAGCGTTTTCAAAGGATTCGTGGGCCATAACGTGGCACCAGTGGCAGGTTGAATATCCTACGGAGAGGAATACGGGTTTATTTTCTGCACGGGCCTTCTCAAATGCCTCCTCACACCAGGGATACCAGTCCACGGGATTATCAGCGTGCTGGAGCAGATAGGGGCTCTTTTCATGAGCCAGGCGATTCTGTATTTTTGCACTTTTTTTCTGTTTCTCGGTCATACATGATCTCCTTTGCGCGCCGATCAGCATTCTTTTTTTATTAAAGGGCGTCCGCTAACATTTTCAAACCGCCGATGATATCTTTACCGAAATGGAAACGGATCACCGCCCG
>JAFNGM010000104.1 GCA_017885225.1 Syntrophaceae bacterium
ACAAAAAAAAAAAAAAAACGATAAAAAAAAAAACCCAAAAGAAATAGCGGGTTTTTTATTGCCATTTGTCCAAAGACGACGAGTAGTCCCACGTATAACTTTTGAGTCCCGTAAAGTTCATTCCAGGGTCATAGGAATAATTGATCTTCGTTGCACAGCTCCCCATGATAAGACCGGACAGAAAGACCGCGACCATCATTACAAACCGCACTTTTGCCTTGAAAACGCGCATTAATGCTTCTCCATTGTGATAACGATCTCGCCCCGGCACGCGTTATTGAGGTTCTTACACCTATTAGCGGCTCGGCGAGGAATGATAAACCCTTTTCGTGGTTGATAATAAGTTCTTTATAGGTAATGTAAGTATAGAGAATAATATTCTTATGTGTCAAGGGAAAAGAACTACAAGATGCGGTGCCGATCCTTGCGGAACGGATCTGTCAAAGGGGTATGTACTTTTGCGAAATCGGTGCCTCTATTGATTATAATATATAATAAATAGCTGAATAGTCTGCATCTTTCTCGCCGGATGTTTTATGATACAAGATTTATACTATCATTATTTATTATATTTTCTAGTATTGCATTTTGTTCAACAATGCATGAAATAATACCTTTCTTTTTCTTAATAATTATTATAGAAATCTCACTTAATATGAATATGCAAAAAATAGGAAGCTAACAAAAAGTGACACACAAGATTAATGATGATATGAGGGCAACCCTGGCATTTATTGAGGCATTGCGTCGAACAGAAGATATGATCTTTTCCAGGGATGACATTAGTATCTCTGAAAAGAAAAAGATGGGTGACCCTGTGGTTTGTACAATCGAGGCTCGAAATGGAAACGGAGATTCACCGCAAGCCAAGGGGACAGCATTCATATATCCCGATCTGGTTATTGTCTGTGTAGAAAGTGTATGGAAGACATTAGGGAATCCGATTCATCCTCACCATTACGTTTATTTAGATTACTGACCTACGTCAAAATTACAATAGGGGTGTCCTTATCAAATTTAAAGCTTTTTCTGCAATAGAAACTTATGAGGTAATGACATCGGTTAAAAAATCAGTAAGAAAAAAGCTGCACTTTGGTTGTTCTTTGGTTAACCCATCTTCCGCAGTTATAAAACTTGGAAGACGTAATATCAAGTAGTTACGATTAAAATCAGGCTATTTTCGTCACTACATTTTCGATGATCTTTGGTTTATTGGGGAGCAAAATCTTCATTCTCTGAAGCAGTACTTTGAGTTCCTTCGGCGGCGTTGCCACCACCCTGAGTCTGAGTTTTTTCTCCCGTGTCGGCAGAAGCACATCAAGTGATTTAAGTTCTCGCAACTCCTCTATAAGCTTCCTTGGAGCTGTACCGAGACCAGATGCCTTCATCCATTGTTGTAGTGTTCGCCACATCGTCAGTGCAAGGAAGCAGACAAGGATATGAGCCTGGGTCCGATCCTGTTTCTGGTGGAAGATCGGCCGCATCCCCAGATCGTGTTTCTCTGTTCGGAAAGAGTCTTCCACTTCCGTAAGTTGGATGTAGGTTTTCCAAAGGGTTTTAGGATTGCTTTCAGTCCAGTTGGTGCGCAGGATATAGCTGCCGCCTGTCTCCAGCGCCCACTGATAACGATCTTCATTTTTATTGATATCTATGGAGATCCGTGAGTCTTTACCTGTTCCGGTCTCCGTGACGGTGACTTTGAACAGCGACGCAGCACGGCTATTCTGCTCAAGGAGACGTCCGATTCTCCGTTCCACCTTCTGCTTGTCTCTGGTCTTGCCTATCTCGGCCTGGTGTACAAGGTTATTCAGATTGGTTTCCAATCTGGTCACAAAGCGGCTCAGGATGGCGTTCTCTTTCTCTTTCCTGCCTTGAGATCGGCACAGGACAAAGGTTTCATCGGCGCCTTCCGGTGATCGACAAAGTTTGATATCAACGCCAGGCTGCACCTCTTCCCAGCTCCGTTCGAGAAGCTGCTGTTCGAACTTTTTCAGCATGGATTTGGGAGTGCCGACTAGATAGCGGGCGCCGATTCTGCGCATGAACTCAAGGTTGTCTTCGCTCACCATGCCGCGATCCATGACCCAGACTCGATTGGCTTTTCCGTATTTGGCCTCCATGATCTGAACCATTTCTTTGGTCGTTGTAACATCGACCCGGTTGCCGTCGAAGATCTCAAAGGCCAGGGGCAATCCCTCTCTGCTTGTTACAAGACCGATGCAGAGTTGAGGACAATCGGGACGGCCATCACGACTATAACCCCGTTTGGCCTGGGCGTTGCCTTTGGCAGTGCCTTCAAAATAGGTGGAGGTTATGTCATACAACAAAAAGTCAAAAGTGCTGCCGAACAGTTCGCCGTATCTCTTCTGAAGATGAAGACACAAGGCATCCTTGTAGGGAAGAAGGGCATCCAGGGCTCGATAGAGCCGGTCGTCGTTGATCTTATCTGCGGCAACTCCCCGCATGTCGTCCAAGGCGGTCTTGCCATACCAGAACTCAGCAATCTGCAACTCCGACGACGGGACGCAAAAGCGCGCAAGGACTAAAATAGCGGCCATAATCGACCAGGGAATTTCTTCACGATGTGAAGGAATGTGTTCCCGGCAAAAATCGGCAAGACCAAGTTTGTTCCATAAAAGCAATCCCAAATACACATCGCCAAAACTTCTGAGCCGCTCAACGCTTACCCCCTGTATGTTCACCGTGGCCCAGGAAGGCGGCTCCTCCGGTTGCTCAAAAAGACCTGGTGCAGGGCGAGGCTTGCCCGAAAGAATCCGACTGATCTCCTCCCAACCAATGCGGTCTTTTCGATCAAGGCCAGGCAGCTTGCCGATGGTGGCAACAACCCGCTGACGAGGCCCACGGGCGGTGCGAACTGACTCGACTAAAAGCCAGCAATCGTAGTCAGGTCCGCCTTTCTTTTTTGTGGTACGACGAAGATACATGGCACGCATTATCTCCACTTCCACAATACTTTGCAAGGGTGTGGTCTTCACTACATCCAATTTTCAAAGAACACGGATTGTAATCATTGAACTTTCAGTGAAAATCCATCCATATTTTCTCACATCCAATGACTTTCTGCGGAAGATGGGCTAATCCCTGCATTGTGACACCGTTTTTCTTTTCCGGTAAAAAAATCATATACAAAACCAAATTCTGACTCCGTCAACCCTTCCTGATGACTGTTCTGCGTGTTAAATTCCTTCTTCTCCTTTACCATTTTTTTATTCTATAAGAGTATTATAAGTGCGGAAAGACCCCTGAGACTTACCTTTCACAAGTCTTATAGATTATTCCTGAAGGTTTCTTCCAGTCTGCAGAGGTCTCTTCACTATGGTTTAATTGTTACACAAAACGAATGCCAATCTGGGACTGACAGTCCGTAAAGACTGTATCAGAGAATTGCAATATATAATAACATCTTTAATTACAATCAATTACAAATATTTTTAATGGAATTCCATTTATTGATATTACAGCAGAATAATGAATCAGTGTCATCCGTAATACTAAAATCGTGCGATTGTTACACAAGCAGAATCCTCAAATGTCAATAGATACATCACAAGCATAGGTTTTTATCTTAGCCTATATACAGCGGGACGGGCTGACATAGTATCTCTCACTATATGAAATCAGAGTAAAGTATATGACAATATATATTATCATATTATTGTAATACATTATCTTGACAATCACAGATTGTAATGTTATTTACTAGTAAAATAAAGAAAGGATGTCTCTATGAAGAATATAACGTCGTCTTTTGAGATGCCAGAAGATTTGAAAAAAAAACTGATAGAATGTGCACGAAGAAGCGGACGGAAGCAAACATTTATTATGAGGGCAGCTTTGTATCACTTTATTACCTTAGACCAGAAAAAACAAGAATCTTTGGTTGAAAAATATTTACAATTTGTTTCTGTTAATGTGGCTGTTAAATAAAGTTGATAGATATAGATGCCGAGCGATAAGTGAGAGTGTAAGTCTTTTTCAGGGGCTTTATAGCAGGTAATGTTTATGGGGTTATACTTCAGACTCAACTAATGGACAAAAAAAATAGAGGATAATGAAGAATGAGCCATAGTGAAAAACATGATGGAAAATTACAGGCTTTAGAAACCAACTGCGATAAATGTATCCTAAAAAAAATGGCTATTTGCCCTTATCTTCAGGAGATAGAGGGATGCCATTTGTTTAATGATTTACAAAGTCAAAAGATGTTTGATGGTTTCAAGGAAGAAAAACGTCGGTTTCCGAGGATGACTACTTCTGTTCCGGCATTCATTAGCAAAGGTGGTTCAGGAGAAGCAAAATTACATATCGGTTCACTAATGGATATTTCGCTTGGTGGTTTGCGAATTTCCATTCCCAGAGCGATGAAACATAAGGTATTGACTAGCCCTCAGACGAATGAATTTGAAATTATGATTGCATTGCCGGATGAGAATGAACCTATACATTTAAAGTGTAAGTCGCGAAGAGTGACTTATTCCAAAGATAACATTGATGTTGGCGCATCTATTATTGATACCGATTTTCGCAGCTATAAAGCTCTCGTACACTACTGTATGTAAAAAATCACACGTTTTTTTGTGATCAGCATCACAGATCATCTAATACATAATATATATACTTTTTAACAGCTTAATAGAAATTATAGGTACACATGCCATGACCCCAGAAACCACCACCATGCTTATTCTTGGTCTTGGTTTAATCTGGGTTGCAGGAGCGAGAAGGAAGTTTAAAGAGTAAACTAATTTTTAACTTTCGGAAGAAAGGCAGGGCAATTAGCTCTGCCTTTTATTTTGGTACGATTAAGGATTACTGATTATACTATTGAACTTAATGCAGATGTTGGATTTTGATGACTACAAGGAAGAAAGAAAGCCGTTAACCCATCTCCATCCGGCAAGTTCGCAGCACCTGCTTTCTAAGATTTTCTAAAATTTTTCAGCGACGACTTTTTATATACTCAGATCATGCAAGGGAAGACGGGGTTGCTGGTAGGGTCCCCTTTTTTCAAGGCGAGTAATACGCAAAGACTTTATATAGAGGAGGCTCCATACCCCTCATGTTGCGTTTTCTGGGTCTATACCGGCCTCCTATAAAAGCATTCTTTTCCCTGGTGGGTTGCGAGATAGGCCAGAACGCCTGTTATTTATCCACATCACAGTCCTACATTGGCGCCAACAATCAAACGGTGACGGGTAAAGGTAAGACCAGGGGTAAGGGAGATCGTTGCTCCTGGATGGATATAGTAGGGTTCATAGGCAAAAGGCTTCATGGACAGAGAGGAACGTTCACCGAATCAAGGACAGGACGGCAGCGGATTGTTCCAACTGGGGCAGCATAGGAAGCCACAGCGGGGTAAACGAACTATAAGTAAGTTGGGGGGTCATAATATGGATATGGACAGCAACAGGGATGATGGAAGCTATACTCAGCGGGATGAAAAATCTTCAGCGTCACCTTGTCCTTAGAGCGTTTCCAACTTCTAAACTTACCACGCAAGGGTAGGTGTTTTCAGGAAAGTTGGGGTCAGTATGAGGATAAAAATGACCGGTGAATCCAATATATGGGGGTATTTATGGGGGTATGTCAAACCTTGCCAATAATATATAATTAAAGATAATAATGAGTTATATTGTGAATTTGATAGACCTCATCCCTCCAGAATTCAAAAAGGGGACAGGCAATTTTATGAGAGAAAAAATAGTCTGTCCCCTTTCCCTCAAAAATCATGTCACTTGCTGAAGCAAAAATCAAAAAATAGGCGGGAATTAAGAAAACTCCAGGATCGCACAAGGGGCGGCAGGGTAGCCAGCAAACCGAAAGATGGCTTTTAAAAATTGATGATGTCAGGAAGTACGCCACGGAAAATGGCGAAAAAATTATAGACATGACAAGGAAGGCCCCTGTATCGGAAGAATAGGAGAAGACGACAAACATCAATTCCCGGCTAAACTCGAGAAATTCCTTGGATACTTCCGCTAAAATTTCCGCGCTCACTGATCCCGAAACGCATACGGAGAACCTTTTCCTCCCGCGGTGTCAGGGTCGACAGGATCTTCCGGGTCTGTTCCGATAGATCCATACTAATCGTGGCCTCCGAAGGCGACATGAATTTCTTGTCTTCAATAAAATCGCCAAGATGGCTGTCCTCCTCCTCCCCGATGGGCGTCTCCAGCGAGATAGGTTCTTTCACAATTTTCAGAACCTTCTGGACCTTTTCCAGCGGATACTCCATCTTGTTTGCGATTTCCTCGGGATTGGGTTCCCGTCCCAGCTCGTGGGCGAGATACCTGGAGGTTCTGATGAGCTTGTTGATCATCTCGTTCATGTGCACCGGAATCCGGATGGTCCTCGCCTGATCGGTGATGGCGCGAGTGATCGCCTGCCGGATCCACCAGGAGGCATAGGTAGCAAATTTATAGCCCCGCTGGTACTNNAATTTATCGACCGCTTTCATGAGGCCGATGTTTCCCTCCTGGGTCAGATCCAGAAACTGCAAGCCCCTGTTCCTGTATTTCTTCGCGATGCTGACGACAAGACGCAGATTCGCCTCCACCAGCTTGCTCTTCGCGATCTCCGCCTTTCTCTCTCCCGTTTGGATCGTCACCATGGCCTTCTTCAGCGCCGTCATGGAGAGTCCCGTCTCCTGGGCGATCCTCTTGAACCGGCGGTTGGCCTCACGGACGATCTGCTCGCCGGTCCTCAATTTCTCCAAGGATACACCTGCTTGTCTGGCTGCCTGCTCCCCGCTCCTGGCGGACTTGTTCATCTTCGCCCAAGCCTCTTCCAACTGGGCCAGGGAAAGACCCGTTTCCTTTTTGCACCGGCGGACCGTCTCTTCCGCCTGCTCCACTTCGTTCAGATAAATGCGTAGATTGGCGACCAACCGATCGATCTGTCGCTTGCTGAACCGGACCTTCCGGCAGACCTTGACGATATTCAGGAGATTCTTGTCCAAATCCTCTTTGAGTTTCTGCCTTTCCAGGGGGCTGAGCCCTTTCACGTTCAGCTTCTTCCGGATCACATCGTTCTTGGCGTCATAGACCGTAACCTTGTCGAGAAGCTTGATCACCCGTTCCCGATGTATATCTTCCTCGACGCCGCCGTCTTCATCATCGAGATTATCCGCAACGCTCTTCACGCGGATCTCCCCGCTCTTCAATTGGGTGCCGATATTGACCACATCCTTGAGGAAGACGTTCACGCTGAAGACAGCCTCCATGCTCTCCTGGGCGCCCT
>JAFNGM010000105.1:0-1564 GCA_017885225.1 Syntrophaceae bacterium
CGCAAAAAGATACTTGCAGAAATCGGAAAGGAAACAAGGCAGGTCGTAATGCTTTCCAGCCCCCTTGATGTCCATATTTTCTATGGGACTGCCTGGGTTGATAGGGACGGGAATCTCCAGTTCCGTAACGATATTTACCACATCGATGATGTGCCGTATTCGCTTATGCCCGAAAGCGCTCAGACAGCAGGGGCACTTCAATAAAGTTCATATCCGAAAAATTACTGTCTTCTTCAGGATTCCAGGAATCGAAGGGTTGAGAATTCGGGAAAAATTGGAAAAACGCGCGAATCCTCAAATCTCTTTTGCTAATGAATGAGAAGAAGACCTGATATTTTTCACACAGTATGTCAATGGATGAGATCTCACTGAACATAGTTGACAATGCGCCGGCATCCCCGGGCGTCTACCTTATGAAGGACAGAGAGGATAGGGTCATCTATGTCGGGAAGGCGAACAATCTGAAAAATCGTCTCAGGGCGTATTCCAGGGGTATCGATTCGCGATTTATGGTTCCCTTCCTTGTCTCCAAGGTTCATGATATCGAATGTATCGTGACGGAATCGGAAAAGGAAGCCCTGATCTTAGAAAATACCCTGATTAAAGAACATCGGCCGCGGTATAACGTTATTTTCCGGGATGATAAAACCTACTTTACAATCCGTATCGATCTTACAAGCTCCTTTCCCCGCTTCCAGTTAGTCAGGCGTCCGAAGAAGGACGGCGCCAGGTATTTCGGGCCATACCCATCGAGCACTTCGGCGAAAGAGACTCTCCGCTTTCTTCAATCCATGTTCCCTCTGCGAACGTGCGGTGATCAGGAATTGAAATCCAGAAAAAGACCCTGTCTCGAATATGAGATCAGAAGATGTTGTGCCCCCTGCATCGCCCGTGTTGATGCGCCGGCATATCAGCAATTGGTAAAGGACAGCGTGGCGTTCATGGAAGGACGCGGGGAAAAACTCATTGCCGATCTGCGTGAGCGCATGAACGATGCATCGGAAATGCTGCGTTTTGAAGAGGCTGCCTTTTTGAGAGACCGAATCACGGCAATAGAGGAAACGCTGGAAAAACAGCGCGTGGTGTCTATGTCCCTCAGGGACCTTGATGTCTTTGGGATGTACCGTGAAGGAGTGATGACGCAGGTGTGTGTTGTGTATGTGAGAAAAGGTAAAATTATCGGGAAGAAGGCGATTCCCGTCCTGAAAGTCCAAAGCGAGTCCTCTGAGATAATTTCATCTCTCGTGAAGCAATACTATGACGATGAGGCGTATATACCGGATGAAATAATAATTCCCGTCGTCATCGAAGACCGATTGGCAATCAAGGAATGGTTGTCTGAAAAGAAGGGCAGAGCGGTATCGGTGACTGTGCCTAAAAAAGGGGAAAGGTTGGAACTGCTCCGCATAGCCGGCTCCAATGCGGAAAGCGTATTCAGCACGGAGAGACAATTGGCGGACATGGAAGAGACGCTTATGGAAATGGCGAGAGTCCTCCATTTGACACGCGAGCCGAACCGGATGGAATGCTTTGATATATCAAATATTGGGGGGACTCATGCCGT
>JAFNGM010000105.1:1582-23868 GCA_017885225.1 Syntrophaceae bacterium
ACCTTCCGGATCTGATTATCGTGGACGGGGGAAAAGGACAATTGCAGGTGGCACTCACTGTTCTCAAAGACCTGCATGTGCAAGGCGTTGATGTCATCGGCCTGGCAAAGGGGGCAAGGAAACAGACTTTTCATGGAGGTCACGATCACGTCTATTGTATCGGCAAAAAAAATCCTCTGTACCTTGCGAAATGGCCGGAGGTGCTTTTTTTACTCCAGAGGATAAGGGATGAGGCGCACAGGTTTGCCGTGGCATACCACCGCAAGGTAAAGCACAGGAAGGACTTCCGTTCCGAGCTGGACGCCATCCCCGGCATCGGCGCATTCAGGAAAAAGGCATTGCTGGAGTTTTTCGGCGATATAAAAAAAATCAGGGAAGCACCGATGGAGGAACTGCAAAAGGTGAGCAGTATCGGGAATGCCTGGGCTGAAAAAATCCATGCCTTTTTCAGAAACCGGGCGGGAGCGGAACATCGATGAATTTTATTTCCATCTTAATTATCGCCGTTGGCCTCGGGATGGATGCCTTCTCGGTGGCCATCGGCATAGGAGCAACTGCCCGGGTGTTTTCTTCCCTGTCTGTATTTCGGCTTTCCTTTCACTTCGGGCTGTTCCAGGTTCTTATGCCCATTGCAGGGTGGTTTGCCGGCATGACTGTGGCGAATATCATTGCCGAATATGATCACTGGATCGCATTCGGGCTTCTTGCATTTGTCGGGGGGAAAATGATTAAGGAGTCATTTCACAAAGAGGAAAAAGTTCACGCGTCAGACCCGACGAAAGGAATGACCCTCATTATCCTGTCAGTGGCGACAAGTATTGATGCCCTGGCCGTGGGTCTCAGCTTTGCGTTCTTGCAAATACCTATCCTCTATCCATCCATTATTATCGGCATTGTCGCTTTTGTCATGACCGCACTCGGGATGTTCTTCGGCGAAAGGCTTGGAAAAATTGTCGGAAAAAGGGTGGAAGTAGTGGGAGGACTTATCCTGATCGGGATCGGTATAAAAATAGTGATCGATCATATGGCATAGTATAAGGGAGCATTCAGAAGCATGAAAACGGTGTATTATAGTTTGACTAAGACTGCCTTCGGCGATGTAGGAGTTGTCTGGAGACGAAAAAATAACACTCCAGACATTGTGAAAATTTGTCTTCCTGTTGCAAATGAAGAAACGGAAAACATTGTCCTACGCTCCTTTCCGGGTGCAGGCCTTCGTTCGCACGGCAATGTAAAGAAGGTATGCGATTATCTTCTGGCATACCTGGCGGGAAATGTGAAGGTATTTTCTTTTCACCTGTTTGATATGAGCATATGTACTGAATTCCAGAGGAATGTTCTCAACAAAGCCTGTTTGATTCCGAGGGGCATGGTCAGTACGTACAAGGGGCTGGCGGGAAGAACGGGAATACCAGGAGGCGCCAGAGCGGTAGGAATGGCCCTTGCGTCGAATCCCTTTCCCCTTGTCATCCCCTGCCACCGTGTCATAAGGACAGACGGAAGCCTGGGCGGATTCGGGGGAGGATTGGAGATGAAAAAAAAGCTCCTCGGGATTGAAGGCGTTGTATTCAATGAGAAAGGGAAAGTGTCGCCGCAGTTCCTCTGGTTATAGAAGACCAATTTGTTCCCGGCTGTAAGAAAGTCGCATTCTGGCAGTTTTCGTGCAGGGAAAGAATTCGCAATGCCTGTGTATCAGGCGGGAGATTTTGGTTTCTTGACCTCTTTTATGACGGCCAGGTTATCACGGTGGATGATTTCATCATAATCTTTATACCCTAACACCTGCTCGATCCTGGACGATTTCAGTCCCATGATTTTTCTGATCTCTGCGGAACTGTAATTCACAAGCCCTTTGGCCAACTGGGTTCCTTCCATATCGACACATGCCACCGGATCACCGATGCTGAAATCGCCTTCTATGTTGAGGATGCCCGAAGGAAGAAGGCTTTTCCCTTCCTCTGTAAGAGCCGCTTTCGCGCCTTCATCGAGATACAGTTTGCCCCGCGACTTCAGAGTAAAGGCTATCCAGTACTTTCTGCTGCTCATATGTTCACTGGCGGGCAGGAAGAGGGTGCCTATTTCTTTGCCCGCAAAGATGTCGTGGAGGACACCCTTCTTTTTGCCGGGGGCAATAATGCAGGGAATACCTGATGACGTGACCTGTTTTGCGGCCATGACCTTGCTTTTCATGCCTCCCAGTCCCACTGCCGTTGTTTCATTGGTCGCTGCGTTTTCTATGTCTTCCGTAAACTCTTTTACCAGGCTGATAAGTTTTGCTTTTTTTGATTCTGTGGGGCTCTGGTCATACAAACCGTCCGTACTCGTAAGATTGATCAAGAGGTCAGCGTCGATAACGTTGGTAATCATGGCAGCCAGATGATCGTTGTCGCCAAATTTGATCTCATCCACTGCCACCGTATCATTCTCATTTATGATGGGGATGATGCCCCAGTCAATGAGCGTTGATAGTGTATTGCGGACATTCAGATACCGTTTTCTGTCGGTGAGATCACTCATAATGAGAAGGAGCTGTGCGACATACAGGCCGTACTTTCCGAATGCGTTGGAATATACCCGCATAAGCCTGCTCTGTCCTATTGCTGCTGCAGCCTGTTTCTGGGGCATGCTTTTTAACTTGCCCGTTATTCCCATTCTGTGTTTGCCGGAGGCGATGGCACCTGACGTGACAATTACTACCTTGTATCCCTCTTTTGTAAGGTGTGCAATTTCATCCACCAGTTGTTCAATAATTTGCAGGTCAAGACCGTCCTCGCCCGTTAACACCGCACTGCCGATTTTGATGAGAACCCGCTTAACATTTGCCACCGTTGCTTTCCGCGCCATAATTTTCAAACTGCCTTTTTACTGTGAAGTTTTTTTGTAATTTCGTGTATGACCTCGGTAACGCCTTCCCCGGTTACGGCGGAAAAGGCCGATACCTTTATGCCTTTTTTATCAAATATGTCAATTTCTTTTTTGATCCGTTCCCTCGTGACGGGAAGATCGATTTTGTTGATGGTAACGACCTGAGGTTTTTCCATCAAGGACGGATTGAAAAGAAAAAGTTCCCCGTTCACGGTTTCAAAATTCTGCCAGGCGTCACCGTATGATTCTTGTGAGATATCGATTACATGGAGCAGAACTGACGTTCGTTCAATATGGCGGAGAAAGCGCGTTCCCATTCCCATTCCTTCGTGGGCGCCTTTGATTAACCCGGGAATATCGGCAATGACGAAGGTTTCCATGTTGCCGTACTTTACCACACCCAAGTGCGGCACCAGTGTGGTGAACGGATAATCGGCGATTTTGGGCCTCGCTGCTGAAACTTTCGATATGAATGTAGATTTGCCGACATTGGGAAGGCCGATAATGCCCACATCTGCGAATAGCTTTAGTTCGAGAATGACCCAGCGCTCCTCGCCCTTAATTCCTGCCTGGGCGTAACGGGGCGCCTGGTTCGTCGATGTGGCAAACCATGCGTTTCCTTTTCCGCCTGCCCCACCCTTTGCAGCGATGTAAAGCTGCCCGTCCACGTGAAGGTCGGTCAAAACTTCTCCGGTCTCCGCATCTTTCACCAGTGTGCCCACGGGGACAATGATATCGATATCTTCGGAATTCCTCCCTGTCCTGTTACTCCCTTTTCCATGTCCACCATGCTTTGCGATATGATGCCGTGCGTACTTTAAATCAAGCAAAGTCCTGCGGCTGCTTTCGGCATGGATTTTTATATCACCCCCTCTGCCGCCATCTCCCCCGTCCGGCCCGCCGCGGGGGACAAACTTTTCTCGTCTGAAGCTCACACAACCCCTGCCGCCATCCCCCGCCTTTATATATATTTTCACTTCATCGATGAAATTCATGAACAATATCACGGGACGTCATTTTTTACGTCCTTCCCTTGCAGCGCTGCAAAAAAGATTTGAGGATTCAGGGATTCGCGTGATCGAGATTTTTTCTCTGCATTTCACTCGAATCGAATCCTTGAATCTTTTTGATATACGGACAACCGTTATGCAGATGAACCAAAAAAAGAGGCACCTCAATAAGTGCCTCACATAAATTCAAGTACTTCACATGATATTTACGGCCACCTTTTTCTATGGCCCATCATGCCTAACCTATAATTTGCGGACATCCACAGCCGCCTGTCCCTTATGGTCTTGTTTTACTGTAAACTCAACCTGTTCACCCTCCGCTAAACTGCGGAATCCTTCTCCTGCAATCGATGTATAGTGAACAAAAACATCTTCTCCTGATTCCCTGGAAATAAAACCATAGCCTTTTTTGTCGTTAAACCATTTAACAACGCCGGTTTCACGCTCGTCCATTTTCCCCCAGGCCTCCTCTTTATTTGAAAGCTGGCTATGTAGTGTAAACGCTCACTTTTTTTCTTTTTTTGTCCAGCCTTTCATACATTACGATGCCATCAATCTTGGAAAAGAGTGTGAAGTCTTTACCCAGACCGACATTATTTCCGGGATGGATTTTTGTCCCGACCTGACGGACGATGATTGAGCCGGCATTAATCCTCTGGCCCCCAAACACCTTGACTCCCCGTCTTTGGGCGTTGCTGTCCCTTCCGTTCCGGGAACTTCCCTGTCCTTTTTTATGTGCCATGTGCTTGCCCCGCTATATGGATATTTCTTTTATCTTCATTTTTGTCAATTTCTGACGGTGTCCTGTTTTTTTCTTATATCCTTTTCTTCTTTTCATTTTAAAGACATTTATCTTGCGTGACTTCGTCTGTTCAATGATCTCACCGCTTACCTTTGCCCCTGTCACATATGGGGTACCCACTCTCACATCTTCATCCCTGGAGACTAATAACACCTCATCAAAAAAAACGGTATCGCCCTTGCCTCCGTGTATTTTTTCAATTTCGATTACATCTCCCGCCGAGACCCTATGCTGTTTCCCACCCGTTTTTATGACCGCATACATACAATCTAATCCTTAAAAAAAATTTAGGTTGCACTTTAGCGAAAAAAAATACCATTTGTCAACATAATTTATTCTTTTTCCTCGAAATTACGAAAAGGCACAAAATCGACATTTTCTATAATAGCCTTTAAAAAAGATTTTTTTTAAGAAAAGCGGCGGTACTTGTATCGATTTTTCTCGATGTCCCAGTACTTAGAGAGGGTAAAATTATGAGGAAATTTTGGCCTGGCAAGGTAAGGGAGTGAATCTTGTTTGAATGTATCGACCAGCTCGCGGAAAACGGCATCCTTTTCTTTGTTGCTCACGAAAGGCCTCTGCTTTTTGTATTCGTAAAAAATCTCCGTACCCATAATTTCCCTGACAATTTCAAAATGTTCGGGTTTTATGAAATAAGACGGTTGAAGCTCGACCCGGATCCTGATAAGCAGTTCAACTTTTGTTGTATTTTCTGCTATGGATATCGATTGATCCCACACTTCGACACGAAGACCATTGGGAAGGCATATTTCTTCTACAAGCATTGCCATGGCCATGTTTTTACCATCTTTGTACTTGACCTGCAAATATATTCCTCATATAAAGATACAAAAAATATCGTTGCAGAATAGGGATGTTGTCTTGGAATGAAGTATGGTGACTTCATCCACCTGTGCCAGCCGGATGCGGACAAATCCTGCGGGGCCTGTTGTGGGCTCTATAATTATGCTGACAGCACAAAAGAATCTGTGGTCGCGCGATTAAGAAGAAGGACGGATCTTTTTCGCACAATAGCCGTGTGCCCGGACGGTGTGCGAGAATTTTCCGAGATGGTAGTACGTTCGGAAGATCAGACAAAACTCTATGAGGTCATCTATTGTTGTGAGTACTTGGGCTTCATCGATGACAGGGAAAAAAAGTCGGCTGTCTTATTCATCCGGAGGGGAACAACGGCGTTGATCTGCGTGATGTATCTTTTTATGGAAAGAAGTTGTGTGAAGGGCACTTCTGTCCAAGTTATCATTATCTCACGCACGCAGAGCAGCTGGCGCTCATCAACAGTACGGACGACTGGTATCTTTATGGTCTCTGCGTAACTGATATAGATCTGGTAAAATCATATTTTCGCCTGATCAGCGAGAAAGTATGTGAAATGCCCTCACCTGACATATTCAAGAAGGGCGCCTTCAGGGAAATCGTTCTGCGTTTCCTTTCATTCAAAATTTCCTGGCCATTTCGATCAAAAGCCGCGAATCGTTTCGGAAAGTATTATTTCGATGGTTCTGAGTACATGA
Source organism: Syntrophaceae bacterium (assembly GCA_017885225.1). Classification (GTDB taxonomy): domain Bacteria; phylum Desulfobacterota; class Syntrophia; order Syntrophales; family UBA2185; genus UBA2185. The sequence continues at coordinate 7,795 of JAFNGM010000105.1, forward strand.
TCAACCGTATTGATTATGAGAAATTGGGGTGCGAGAAATCGCGATTCGACAGTATTTTTATCAGTCTTTCTTCAGAATTTAAGAATGTGAAGGAATTAAGAGAAGGTGAAATCCTGATTGAGAGCAACATTGATGAATTTGTGCGCACCTATGTGCATGTTCGGTAAGATCGCTCATATGGGGGGAAGAGGGGCGTGATAAAAAAAGAAATTCTTATTACGAGTGCGGCAATTGACAGAAGAGTTGCAGAGATCGCAGACGTTATTTCCCGTGATTACGAAGGGAAAGAGGTGCTTCTGATCGGTATTCTGAAGGGTGCATTCGTATTTATGGCGGACCTGATCCGCAAACTTCACCTTTCTTGCAAAGTTGACTTTGTCAGGCTGGCAAGTTATGGTACAGGAACCGTGAGCTCGGGAAAGATTATGATAACAAAAGATATTGAGACACCAATAAAGGGCAAGAACGTTCTTATTGTAGAAGACATCGTTGATACGGGTTTAACATTGTCTTTTCTGGTTGAAAAGCTCAAGGAAAGGGATCCGCACTCATTAAAGGTGTGCGTTTTCCTGGATAAAAAAGAAAGAAGAAAAACTCCGTTTGAGGCCGATTATATAGGCTTCGATATTCCTGACCGTTTTGTCGTGGGGTACGGTCTTGATTTTAATGAAATGTATCGCTTCCTGCCGGATATTTGTGAAATAAAGGATTCGCAGGAGATAGGAGAAGAAAATGGTCGTTCAATGTAAACGCTGCGGGACGAGATTTAACTTTGATGAAGCCTTGATTGAAGGGGAGGGTGTCTGGGGCAGGTGTGGCCAGTGCAAGAATGTATTCTTTCTCAATAATCCCGCAAAGCAGGACGCGGCAGTTCCGTCAGATAAGGAAAAAAATGGAGGAATAGGGCTTTCTGAAGCCGGAGGAGCGAGAACAAAGGATGTGAAAGACCTCAGCAGCGAAGTCAAACAACCGGAACCGGAATTTTTTAAAGATACGGAAAGGAAAACAGATGACATTGATAAGGGCGTATTCACCAGTGTCGAAAAGACGGGCGGCGACGAAATAGGCGATGATAAAGATGGTGTCGAGGAAGAAATCAAAAGAAAACAGGGATTGACACGGGGAAAACAACTGATCTATTTGTGTATCGTCCTCATGGTAGTTGCAATTTATTTATTATTTTTCACCGAGACAAGCGGACTTTTGTTGTTTGAAAAATTACTTGGCACGGGTCCAAAGATTGAGGAGGTAGGACCTGCGCAGGTTGAGCTTTCCGATGTCAGACAACGCCTGATCAATAACCTGGTAATCGGGACCATACGGGTCATTGAAGGAACGGCGGTCAATCAATCATCCCTTCCAATGACGAGAATCAAAGTCAAGGGAGAGATTACCGATGCCTACACCGTGGTTCTCGGAGTGCGGGAATCCTATTGCGGCAATATCCTGACCAGTGATGAACTTGGTGCCATGACGGAGGAGCAAATTCAGAGGGAGCTTTCCAATCCACTGGGAAGCGATTTTTCCAATGACCGGATCGGGTCCAAAGGCCAGATCCCTTTCATGATCGTGTTTACTCGTGAACCGCCTGTTGTGGTAAAGGCTTTTGTGACGCCTGCAGGAGCAGAGCGCCTGCTTCCTTAAGCGTCCCTACCTGTTTTCAAGTGCATGAAAAATCAGGGAACCGGGGATGACCCCCTCCCTGAGAATCAGCGGCGGATGGGCAGTAATATCAACGATTGTTGAACCTGATCCTCCGGGAGTCAGTCCGCCGTCGATGACCGCGTCAATTCTTTCTCCCATGCAGGTGATAACTTCTTCGGCGGACGTGCATTCCCTTGCACCTGAAAGATTGGCGCTTGTGGACGTAATGGGGTGGCCGTGGGCTTTTGCCAGGGCGGTTGCGATAGGATGGCTGGAGATACGGATACCGAGTTTGCCCGTGCCCGCCGTCAAACGAGGTTGAATATTACGTGAAGCGGCAAATACGAGAGTGAGTGCTCCCGGCCAAAATGTATTCATGAGGTGTAAGGCACCTTCCGGTATCTCCCGGACAAGGTCCCTTAGATCATTCATTTCGCCAATAATAACGGGGATGGGAGATTTTTTGTGTCTTCCTTTAATGAGAAAAATTTTTTCGATCGCGTTGTCCTTGAATCCGTCAGCGCCGAGGCCATAAAAGGTTTCTGTTGGATACGCAATAACGCCTCCCTCTCGGAGGATCTGTACGGCTGCTTTGATTATTGATGGATCAGGATTCTCCGGATCGATTTTCAAAACTTCCGGCATGCGAGGTGTTCCTGTTTCTTTTCAATCTCCCTTGCCATATCCTGAATAAAGGCGTTCAATTTTTTTTGAAGGTCCTTGTCTTCCACAGCGAGGATTCGAATGGCAAGCAACGAGGCATTTTTCGCCCCCGCCTTGCCGACGGCCATTGTTGCGACAGGTACGCCGCCGGGCATTTGCGCGATAGATAACAATGCGTCGATGCCGCCGAGGGCTGTTGCATCTATGGGGATACCGATGACCGGGAGGAGCGTCTGAGAGGCGATCACGCCGGCTAAATGGGCTGCGGCACCGGCGCCAACAATGATGACCCTTATCCCCTTTTTCGCCGCGCTTTTCGCAAAAGAGGTTGTTCGTTCAGGGGAGCGGTGAGCTGAGGTTAAAAAAACCTCGTAGGGAACGTGAAAGTCATCAAGAACTTTTATGGCTTCACTCATGACTGGAAAATCGGAATCACTTCCCATTACCACACTGACGATGGGGCTGGACTGTTCTTTCATAGCGTTCTTCTCCCATTAAAAAAGGATTCAAGGATCCGAGGATTCAAGGGTTCGCGTGTTCACAGATTTTTTTATTTGCATTTCGCTCGACCCCTTGAATCCTTGACCCCTTGAACCCTATCCATTGTTCAATGTTTAAAGTGTCTCGTATGCGTGAAGACCATGGCCATGCCGTGCTCATCCGCTGCCTTGATTACTTCTTCATCTCTGACGGATCCACCGGGTTGAATCACGGCAGTGATGCCTGCTGCTGCGGCTATGTCGATACCGTCTCTAAAAGGGAAGAAGGCGTCGGACGCTAAGACGCATCCCTTTGTCGGCAGTGTGGATTTCATCATGGCGATTTTCACGGAATCGACGCGGCTCATTTGTCCTGCTCCAACACCGACAAGCTGATCTTTTCTCGCATATACGATGGCATTGGATTTGACGTGCTTTACAATCTTCCATGCAAAATGCAAGGCCTGGTATTCTTCGTCCGTAGGAGCCCTTTTCGTGACAACCTGACCCTTCCTGACATTAAAATCTTCAACGTCTCTGTCCTGAACGAGAAGCCCTCCCACGACCCTCCTGTAGTCATAGCCGGTACTGCGGGTATCGGTCCCGGCGATTTCGAGAAGTCTCAAGTTTTTCTTCGCGCGCAACAGGGATTTCGCTTCCTCGTCAAAGCCCGGGGCTATAATAACTTCCAGAAAAATTTTAGACAATGCTGCGGCAACTTGTTTGTCTACAGGCCGGTTCAACGCAACAATTCCTCCAAAGGCAGAAACAGGGTCCGTCTCCATGGCTTTCATATATGCGCTCGCAATATCGCTCTCCGAGGTGGCTGCACCGCAGGGGTTTGCATGCTTGACAATGATGGTGGCAGGTAAGTCGAAATCAGATACCATCTGCCAGGCTGCGTCGCTGTCCATGATATTATTATAGGATAACTCTTTACCCTGAATCTGACGTGCGCCGGATATGGCAGAAACGGGCTGATCAGTTTCCCGATAAAAGGCGGCATGCTGGTGGGGGTTTTCCCCGTAACGAAGGTCCTGTGCCTTGACAAACTGAACGGTAAACGTATCGGGAAACATTTTTTTCGTTCCATCCTCGCGCATACTGCCCAAATAATTGGATATGGCGGCATCGTATCTGGCCGTGAGTTGAAATGCTTTTGTGGAAAGCAAGAAGTTTGTCCCTTCGGAAATTTTTCCGCCGGATTCTTTCATCTCCTTTAAAATACGAGGGTAATCATCCGGATCGGTGACGACGGTTACGTACCTGTAGTTTTTCGCTGCTGCCCGCAGCATGGCAGGCCCACCGATGTCGATGTGTTCGAAAGCCTCTTCGAGCGTACAGTCTTTTTTTGCCACCGTCTCCTCGAACCGGTAGAGGTTAATGACCACCATGTCGATCATATCGATACGGTGCTCGGCTGCATCGTTCATGTGTTTGTCATCATTCCTCAATGCCAGCAGTCCACCATGAATCTTAGGGTGGAGCGTCTTGAGACGTCCATCCATCATTTCCGGGAAACCCGTATACTCAGAGACATCCGTAACGTGTATGCCGTTGTCTCTGAGTCTGGATGCAGTTCCTCCTGTGGACAGGATTTCTATATTGAAATTGTGGAGTCCTTTGGCGAATTCAACAATCCCTTTCTTATCGGTGACACTGATAAGGACCCTTTTGATGCTCTTCAGATGCATTGTATTCCCCTTTGCGAGCGTTATGCGGGTGCGCATTCACCGCCCAATCTGCTGCATGTGGAGGATTCTTCTGTTGATAAGCGGTTCCGTGCCAATGTCGGGCCTGTGGTCTATGGGCCCTTTGATTGCGGACATCGCGTTTTCCGCTATTCGTTCCGCTTCACTGAGCGTATCTGCAATTCCGACGACGCCTATGGCCCGGGATGTGCTCATATAGAGACCGTCTTCTCTTTTATCGACAGATGCATAATACAGGCGCGCCTCACCGACATTGCCGATCTCGACCCTGGCCGAGGTCGATTGCGCGTCAGGGTGATCTTTAGGGAGTCCATACCCCTTCGGGACGGCATATTTGCACACGGTTGCTTTTTTTTCAAATTCCATATTGAGCGTATCCAGTGTGCCATCGATAATCGCTTTGCAAACATCTACGAAGTCGGTCTTTAAGAGGGGCAGGGTGTTCATTGCCTCGGGATCACCGAAGCGGGCGTTGTATTCAAGAAGTTTGACTCCGGATTTTGTGATGATGAACCCGCCGTACATGACCCCTTTGTAGTACTCCCCGGTTTCTTTATAGATTGCCTCCGCCACCTTTTGGGTTATTGCCAGGCCTTCTGTTACTTCTCTCTGCGTCATAAACGGCAGGGCATGGTCTTCACAGGAATAAGAACCCATTCCTCCCGTGTTGGGACCCTTATCGTCGACGAACCTTCTCTTGTGATCCTGGACCGGAGGAGTTACTACTACGGTTTTGCCGTCACACAGGCATTGGAGGGAAAATTCTTCACCCTCCAATCTCTCGTCAATGATCACACTCGGATGTTCGGTTAAAACCTGCTTGCAGTAGGCCAATGCTTCTTCCTTCGTCTGGAAGTGATCCCCTTGAACCATAACCCCCTTGCCTCCTGTCAGGCCGTCCGGTTTCACCACGATGCCGTCAAGTTCATCCAGGAATTCTTTAATGCCTTCCATGGATGTGAATATGCGAAATTTCGGGTTTCCGGGAATATTGTATTTCCTGACGAGATCTCTCGTGAAGGATTTTGAGGTTTCAAGACGGGCAAGGTTTTTTGTAGGACCGACCGCGGGTACGCCGATTTCTTTCAGGGCGTCTACAACGCCATTATTCAGAGGATCTTCAGGTCCAATGATCGCGAAATCTATGCGGCACTCTTTCGCATAGGCCTTCACTGCAGCCAGATCACTGTAGCTTCCAATATGGATTTTTTGCGAGAGAGATGCAATACCAGGATTGTTGGCTTTCATGAAAGAAAAAAGTTTGGGCTTATGCCCCGATTGCACAACTGCCTCGGCAATGGCGTGCTCACGGGCACCGTTTCCGATTAATAGCACATTAAACATAGTCGATTCTCCTTGTACAATGTCTGTGAAGGGGCAGGTGTGAAACCTGCCATAAGTCGGATATTTGCAAACTTCAGCCCTCGATGTTCCCGTATTAAATATCGGAAAAATTCATCCGCGTCAAATAAATCTGGTTCAACTCCGAAAAAGTTGGTATCTTCTTACAGGATTCAAGGAAGAGTGGACTCGATGTTTCGAGTGAATAGTGCACAACAAACGATTCAACCCTTGAATCCGGTAGCGAGCGCATNNGGTAAGCGAGCGAATGGGGAACATAATTATTCCTTATGGATCGAAGATTCTCCGCAGTTTACTGCGGAGAGCTTCAATACTCTTTTTTTCACCGCTCAATGAGAGAAGAATTGCATTGGATGCCCTGATAACGTATAAAATAGTATTGTTGGTGTTCCTTTTTATCCTCTCCGGGTTTTTTTCCTGTTCAGAGGCAGCACTCTTTTCTCTTACCCCCCTTCATCTCCATAAAATGCAGGAAGAGAGATTTCCTGTTCTCGCTTCCATCCGCGGCTTGTTGAATTATCCTCAGCGGTTGCTGATTACACTCATCGTGGGGAACGAGGCCGTGAATATAGGCCTTTCCGTGCTTACGGCTTCTCTGTTCATACAGTGGCTTGGCATCGAAGGTCAATGGGTGTCCATTGCCTTCACGACCTCACTGCTTCTCGTTTTTGGTGAAGCCATTCCAAAAACATTCGGGGTGACCTATCCGATACGCCTCTCTTTAATTTCAGCGCCGCTTCTTGTCATAGTATCATGGTGTGCACGTCCGGTTGTGTGGATTCTGGAAAGGGTGTCGGCTCTGATTGTATCGTTATTTCCCGGCGGATACGCACGGGAGAGGGTTTCCTTGACAGAGGATGAATTCAGGGTCCTCGTCGATACAGGCGAAAAAGAAGGATCCCTCGAGCCATCTCAGCGCGATCTCATTCATGGGATATTTGAACTGGGAGATAAACCGGTTTCGGAAATCATGATTCCCCGGGTCGATATGGTCTGCCTTCCCGTATCTCTGGGGACTGAAGATATGGCAAGGGAAGTCATCAAAGCCCGCCATGAACGCATTCCGGTGTGCGGAACAGATCGCGATGATATTAGAGGGATTCTGTTGGCCAAAGAACTGTTGCACCGCGTGGCAAGCGGCAGGAGAATACTGCACATAGAGGAACTGCTGCGCAAGGCGTATTTTGTACCGGAAAATAGAAGCGCGGCGGCCATGCTGCGCGATTTTCAAACGATGAAAATCAAGATGGCTATTGTTGTGGATGAGTATGGCGGCGTTTCCGGTCTGGTAACCCTGGAAGACATCCTGGAAGACCTGTTTGAAGACATCTACGATAATTATGGTCTCAAAACAAAACTTTGGCAGAAAATAGACGAACAGACATACCTCGTATCGGGAAGGATGCCCATGGATGGGTTCAGTGAACTGACCGGTCTTATCCTTCCCATGGAGGATTTTGATACGGTAGGGGGCTTTGTTTTTCATCTCTTTGGGAAGTTGCCGGCGAAGGGGGAAAATGTCTCCTTTGAAAATTATACATTTCGAGTAGAGAAGATGGGCGGCACCAGAATACTCATACTGAGGGTCGAGAAGAAAGAGAACACGATACAATGGATAACATAGTCACCCTTGCAGTTATTGTGGTCTGTTTGTGTCTGGAGGGTTTGTACTCCGGGGGAGAAATTGCCTTTATCTCATCGGATATACACCGCATACGCAGCAGGGCGCAGAAGGGTTCCCGATCCGCCCAGCGTGCCTTGAAACTTCTTGAGACGCCTGAATGGTTTTTGGCTACTACCCTTACGGGGACGAATGTGTCCATCGTGACAAGCACAACCATGGCAACGGTTCTCTTCATCACGATGCTGGGTACCGCCCGAGGAGAAATGGTTTCTCTGCTGATCATCGTTCCCACATTGCTTCTGATGATTGTATCAAGGAGTCTCTTTCAGCAGCATGCGGAAACGATGGCGATAAAACTTGCCCATTTTATCTGGTATTCGTCCTTTCTTTTATTTCCCGCGGTATATGTCATTGCGAAGCTCTCCCGGGGGACGCTGAAAATATCTGGCGGTGAGGCCGGACGTCCGTACTCATATGTGACGAAAAACGGATTGAAATATATTCTCGAAAAGCAGGGCACACATACCGACATCCTTCGTGTGGAAAAAGATATGGTCAGGAATATAATCGATTTCTCGGATGTAATGGTGGGCAGAATCATGGTTCCTCTCTCGAAAATGGTTTCTCTTCCCGTGACGGCAACATTACAGGATGCTGAAAAACTGGCAGCGATAAAAAATTTTCTACGCATTCCTGTGTATCGTGATCAGGTTTTTAATATCATCGGCATTCTGCATTATTTTGATCTTTTGGAAATGCTACGCACTGAGATTGCGAATCAATCACATGGTGCAGCAAATAAAACGATAGAGTGTTGTATGAAACCGGTTGTTTTTTATGTTCCTGAGACAAAAATCGTCAAGGACTTGCTGATTGAATTGCATGTCCGGGGTGAACGGATGGCCGTTGTCGTTGATGAGTATGGCGGGGCAGTGGGAATTGTGACGTTGGAGGATATCCTCGAGGAGATTGTAGGCGAAATGGATGATGAATATGACACCGGAGAAAGGATGCATAAAAGGATCGGATCCGGAAAGTATCTTTTTAATGCAAAAATAAGCATAGAGAAAGTTAAGCAGTTGATCCCACTTGAACTTCCCCAGGGAGATTATGAGACCCTCGGGGGATTCCTGCTTTACAAGATGGGGAAGATACCCAAGAGAAAAGATACGTTGCGATATGGAAATATCCTCTTTGTAATAGAGGATGCGGACGTAAAATCAATCAAAGAGGTGCTGATAGAATTACCGGGCGATGTGGAGAACAGGACCGGCAATTAGGTGTATTTCAGAAAATGAGGCTCACTTCTCCAGTGAACCCTTGAATCCTTGAGACCTCGAATCCTTTTTGCAACTAAATGGAAAAAGAACGTGAGGCAATAGATAGGTGAATCAATAGGTGAATCAACATGAGCGGATATGAAAAAAGAAGACTAAGTGCCGTTATATTGGCTGCAGGGAAAGGGACGAGAATGAAATCGGATCTGGCGAAGGTTTTGCATCCTCTCTGCGGAAAGCCTCTGCTGACGTATTCCGTCGATGTGGCCCGGGCAATCGGCGCGGAGAAAATAGCGGTGATAATTGGACATCAGGCAGATGTTGTAAGAGAAGTATTCAAAGATCAAGGATTGATCTTCATTGAGCAGCGTGAACAACTGGGAACGGGGCATGCCGTTCTTCAGACGAGGGATACCTTTTGTAATTACGATGGTACAATACTTATCTTATGCGGTGATGTTCCTTTGCTGTGTCCTTCAACCGCCACTGCACTCTTTGAGTATCACATTACGGAAAAAGCGGCGCTTACTGTGTTAACGACCGCCCTCGAAGACCCTACCGGTTATGGACGTATAATAAAAGGGAGTAACACAGGAGAGGTAGTGGGGATTATTGAGGAAAAAGATGCGTCACCTGATGAGAAAACAATCAGGGAAATTAATACGGGAATATACTGTGTTGAGTCCGATTTCCTCTTCAGAGCGGTTGCCGAAGTTGGCAATGAAAATGTACAGAGAGAATATTATCTGACGGATATAGTGGGAATCGCCTGGAAAAAAGGTTTTAAGACAAGGTCCTTTGTCGCTGTCAATTCTTTTGAAGTGATGGGCATTAACACGACTTACGATCTTATTAGGGCATCTGAGCATATGAAGGCATGAACTTAAGCATAAGAAATTTGACTTTACCTCACAACGTGTTGATGGCTCCAATGGCAGGTATTACAAACCTGCCTTTTCGGTTACTCGTGAGAGATTTCGGATGTGCGCTGGCGTTTACAGAGATGATCAGCGCCAACGGTCTTGTCAGAAAAACAGGGAAAAGCTACCGGTTTCTTAATTCTTCCCTTAAGGATAAACCCTTGGGCGTCCAGATATTTGGTTCTGATCCCGCAGTTCTTTCCGAAGCGGCACGCGTGGTATCGGACAGCGGCGCCGATTTACTGGATATAAACATGGGTTGTCCCGTGAAAAAGGTTGTAAAAACGGGGGCGGGAGCCGCCCTGATGAAAAATTTAGGGCAGGTACGCCTTATTCTTCGTGCGGTCAGGAAGGCGGTTTCAATTCCATTGACCGTGAAAGTTCGATCGGGCTGGAATCGTGCTGATATGAAAGCGCTTGAGATCGCACGCATTGCCGAAGATTCCGGAATAGATGCGGTAATTATACATCCCCGTACGGCCGATCAAGGGTTCAGCGGCAATGCTGACTGGAACGTTATTGAAGTAATAAAGAAGAATTTGTCTATTCCCGTAATAGGAAGCGGTGATGTAAGAGGTCCTGAGGATGCATACAATATGCTCCTCTTAACAGGGTGCGATGCGGTGATGATTGGAAGAGGGGCACTCGGCAATCCCTGGATTTTCAAAAATATTATATCTTTTCTTAACGGGCAGAAAAGCTTTCTCCCACCGTTCCCTTCGGAACGTGAGAGAATTATACAATACCATATGGAGATGGAGATAAATTTCTGGGGTGAACGTCTCGGTGTCAGAAATTTTCGAAAACACCTTCTGTGGTACACGAAAGGCATGAGAGGCGGCAGTCTTTTCAGAGAAGCAGTGGGAAAAATTGATGATAAAAAAGCTGTATTATCTGAACTTTCCCGTTTTTTTACTCAGTCACTGGATATGCCGAACAAGTAAGAGCGTGATAAAATAAGAACTTGACTTTTATAGGCCGACTTGGCATAATTTGGTTAACGTTATTCAACGGAAATGTTAAAAAGTACTCTTTGATTAAAATATTGTCGATCTATCAGAAAATGGTTTCATTTAATTACTCTTGTGTAGCTATGGATTGATAGTAAGGATCGCACGAAGTCGATACGCAAAGGATATGGTGAATTGTGGAACTTGTTAAATTTGAGGAATTGGAAAGTAAACTTAGAAATCTTCTTGAAGAGCATATATTTTTAAAAAAGAAGAATCGCGAATTAGAGGAAATTATAAGAAGTAAAGGATTGGAGTTAGAAGAGGCAAACAATAATATAAGGGGGCTAAACGAGGAAAGGAATACGATACGCACTAAGGTGGATTCAATGCTTGATTTGCTTCAGGATATCAATGCACAATAATCGGAGTTGAGGTCGCGCTTTTGGGGAAGAGTTTTACTATAAATATACTGGGGCAAAAATTATCTGTTTTATCTGATGCAGGGGATGAACATGTAGCATATGTAGTCAAGTATGTTGATGACAAGGTAAAAGAAGTGGAACATGCATCCGGTAATATTAACACTTTGAACATCGCCATACTGACTGCTCTAAACATTGCTGACGAATATATTAAATATAAGGAAGTAAAAGAAGGTATTTGTAATCAGTTAGAGAGTAGATCTGAAAAATTAATTAATCTAATTAATGAAATAAGGTAATGCAATATCCCCTGCAATGTGCGTGATTAACATTCATTTTTTGAGCCAACACCTTGGAACCGGGGGCCTTTCCTTGTTAGCGGTGTGCATGTCTGCCAGCATCCCGTAAAAACGGGGGTGGAAAGCCTGAAGCAACAATAGGGTGCCCACCTTATCGGAAGGTTCAAAAAGGTGGTTAACACGGCATAGGCGGGGGTTTTTTGTTTGTAATACTAGTGTAGTGCATAAACACCCATTCCCACAGCCGCGCAATCATTAATATTCCTTCCGTCACATCCCCAGTAATTGAAGCTCTCCACAGCACGCTGTGGAGAATCTTAGATCCATAAGGAATAACGATGTTACCCACTCGCCAAGCTACGGGGAATACGCTCGCTGCCGGATTCAATACGATGTGAATTTTTTAAGATAGGACCGCAAATAAAACCATAGTTGAATATGCCTGAGCGAGTAAGGAGAATCATACGAGCATAGGTTTAGTTTTACAGAGGGAAAGTTCTCCCCATTATAAGCCTTAATGTCATAAGATAAGGAGGTGGAAAGGCTTTGATATATGAAACATTAATTATATTAGTTATTTTTGGAGCCATGGCGATCGGTGCCTTGTCGGGATATGCTTTGAGGCAAAAAGTTTCCAAGAAAAAACTGGAATCATCGGAAAACCTCTCAGCGAGAATTATCGATGAGGCGAAGAAAGAAGCAGAAACCATAAAAAAGGAGGCCATACTTCAGGCCAAGGAAAATCTTCTCAAAACGAAAACGGAATTCGAGAAAGATACAAAAGAAAGGAAACAGGAACTCGACAATCTCGAAAGGAGATTGCGATCCAAAGAAGAAAATATAGATAAAAGGATTGACCAGCTCTCTCAGAAAGAGCTGGGTATTGATACCCGGGAAAAGTCCCTCATACAAAAAGAATCGCAGATAGGCGAGAAACACGAGAGACTAAACAGAATGCTTGAAGAGCAGAAAGAAAAGTTGGAAAAGATTGCCGGGATATCCTCAGAGGAAGCGAAAAATTATCTCATTCAGTCGATGGAAGCGGCCGCGAAACGGGAGGCTGCGATGATGGTGAGGAAAATAGAGGAAGAAACAAAAAAAACTGCCGATAAAAGTGCCCGGGAAATCATCACCTACGCTGTTCAAAGGTATGCGAGTGAGTGTGTTACGGAAAACACGGTATCGGTGGTCAATCTCCCCAGCGATGAGATGAAAGGGAGAATAATCGGAAGAGAAGGGCGAAATATTAGAGCCATAGAAGCGGCTACGGGGATAGACTTGATCGTTGATGACACTCCTGAAGCGGTTGTACTCTCGAGTTTTGACCCCATCAGGCGTGAAGTCGCGAGGGTATCTCTTGAGCGATTGATCACGGACGGGAGAATACACCCCGGGAGAATTGAAGATATTGTGAAGAAGGTAAAAACAGAAGTTGACACGATAATCCGTGAAACGGGAGAACGGACATCTTTTGATGTGGGAGTTCATGATCTTCATGCTGAAATCGTGTATCTTCTGGGAAGCCTCAAATTCAGGACGAGCTTTTCCCAAAATGTCCTCCAGCACTCGGTGGAGGTTGCTCACCTTACGGGAATAATGGCTGCTGAATTAAAAATGAATGTGAAGGAAGCGAAAAGAGCGGGGTTGCTTCATGACATAGGAAAGGCAGTGGATCATAAGGTTGAAGGCACCCATGCGGCAATCGGAGCCGATTATGCGAAGCGATTCGGTGAAACCTCGCGGATTATTCAGGCTATTGCTACCCACCATGATGATGGCCGCACCAATACGCTTCTGGGTGTACTTATTCAAGCGGCTGATACCCTGTCAGCAGCAAGGCCTGGCGCTCGGAGGGAAATGCTTGAAACCTATGTCAGGCGCCTGGAGGAACTTGAAAATATCGCGAATTCTTTCAGCGGGGTCGATAAATGTTATGCCATTCAGGCAGGACGAGAGATCAGAATATTGGTAGAAAACGAAAAGATATCCGATGATGATGTCGTCATGCTCTGCAAGGACATTATCAAAAAGATTGAAACGGATTTAACATATCCCGGCCAGATAAAAGTAACCGTTATCAGGGAAACGCGAGTTTCTGATTATGCGCGATAGAAGACAAAGACCATGAAGATATTGTTTATCGGCGATATAGTTGGCAAGCCGGGCAGACGAGCCATTAGAGAACTGCTTCCAGAAATCATATGCGAACACCGAATTGATTTTGTCATTGCGAATTGTGAGAATGCGGCTGCCGGCTTTGGTGTAACAAGAGAAATAGTAGAAGAGCTTTATGCTAACCATGTCAATGTATTGACTTCGGGAAATCACATATGGGATAAGAAGGAAATCAGAGAATTCGCTGAAGACTATAAAACACTTCTTCGGCCTGCGAATTATCCCGATGGCTCACCCGGGTGGGGTAGTGTGGTGATGCCCAATTCATCAGGGGTATTTGTCGGTGTGATTAATTTGGCGGGAAGGGTCTTCATGAAGCCCATTGATTGTCCGTTCAGAACTGCGGAAAGGGAAATAGAAAAAATAAAGAACACTGCAAGGATTATTATCGTTGATATCCATGCAGAGGCAACATCAGAAAAGGAAGCTATGGGGTGGTTCCTTGATGGCCGTGTGAGCGCTGTTTTGGGAACACATACTCATGTGCAGACTGCTGATGAGGATATTTTACCCGGCGGGACGGCGTATATCACGGATGTGGGGATGACAGGGCCTTTTAATTCGATCATTGGAATAAAAAAGGATGCTATTCTTGAGCGGTTCTTAACTCAGCTGCCGAATAAGTTTGATGTAGCAAAAGATGATGTCCGTCTTCAGGGAGTCATTCTTGATGTTGACAGCAAGAGTGGCAAAGCTGTGAAGATTGAGAGATTGACGGAGCGTTTAAGATACTGAGACAGAACAGGGACTGATGACCGATTGGCCGTATTCGATATGATGATACAGTATATACAATGGAACCTTCAACGATACGGCGCTGTGCAGGTGAGTGGAAATTGAAAAGCGTATATGATGTTTTTGCCAAAAGAGGCTTTATAGAACAGGTTACGGACGAGCCGGCACTGCGAGCGCTTCTTCAGAATGAACGTATTACGTGCTATATTGGCTTTGATCCGACTGCTAAAAGTCTTCATGTCGGGAGCCTTGTTCCGATAATGGCACTGATGCATATGCAGAAATACGGACACAGGCCCATAGTCTTAATCGGTGGGGGAACAGGGCTTATAGGTGATCCGAGCGGTAAGTCTGAAATGCGTCAGATTCTGACACGTCAAGAAATTGATACCAATGTCTCGTACCTGCAAACGCAATTGGCGAAGTACATAGATTTTACAGAGGCGCAGGCCTTATTATTGAATAACGCAGAGTGGTTGACTGAACTAAACTATATAGAATTTCTGAGAGATATAGGACGGCATTTTAGCGTAAATAAGATGCTGGCGGCAGAGAGCTACAGGATGCGTCTGGAAACAGGCCTTAACTTTATCGAGTTTAATTACATGCTCCTCCAGGCATATGACTATCTCTATTTGTTCAGAAATTATGCGTGCGTTTTCCAGATGGGCGGAAACGATCAGTGGGGAAATATGCTGGCCGGCAGTGACCTTATTCGGAGAGTGGAAGGAAAAAATGTTTTCAGTATGACATTTCCTCTGATTACCACATCGCACGGCCATAAAATGGGAAAAACAGAAAAAGGAACTGTGTGGCTGGAAGCGGAACTGACGTCTCCTTATGAGTATTATCAGTACTGGATCAATACGGAAGATTCCGATGTAGAGCGCTTTCTGGCCCTCTTCACCTTTTTGCCCATGGAAGAGATAAAAGAAGTCCGCACATTGGCCGATTCAAGGTTGAATATGGCAAAGGCTGTTCTGGCCTTTGAGGCTACGCACGTAACCCATGGCCGCGAGGCGGCAATTGCTGCATGGAGAGCATCCGCCACAGCCTTCCATACGAGGCCTGTAGAAAGAGATATTCTCCCGACCAGCACCATTCCAAGAGAAGATGCTATGAGGGACATGTCGGCAGTTCCATCGACCAAAAAGACACGGTCCGAACTTGAGAAAGGCATCCCCGCATTCGAGCTTGCCTATGTTGCGGGACTGGCGGGGTCGAGGGGCGAAGCGAGACGCTTGATTGCCCAAGGTGGAATGTATGTCAATGACCGTCCCATAGAGAGATTCGATGAGAATATTGATATACACAGTCTTAACGAGCATGGAGAAATACACCTGCGAAAAGGCAAGAAAAAACATGTGGTTCTCACTGTGGAATGATTATTTTTCAATAATTGAAAAATTTATCTTGACTAAAATAAAAAGAATAGGTAGATATGCCGACTTTTGTGATTCTTGACATATTATCACTAATAATATGATTGTAAAAAAGATCTTTAAAAATTGTTATTGCGGTGAACTGAAAACCCGATTGTAGCTGGGTTGACTGATATAATCTCAAAAGCCATTGGTAAGTCTTTTAGAAAACCTCAGTTCTGTATATTTCGCAACAACGCATCAAGTAATTGTTAAAATTAGATAAGAAAAAGTATTGACAGAGCGAGAAAAATGAGTTACTTTAAAAGCTCGCTCCTAAAAATCGTTCTTTGGAAATTGAATAGTGGGATAATAGATTTGTGGGTCCTTTTTTTACAAGAAAAGATGGAGAGAAATCTCTATAAGGATTAAAACTGGAGAGTTTGAT